>JAUWVD010000027.1 GCA_030617585.1 Candidatus Methanophagales archaeon | reverse complement strand
CCTTTTTATAACCACAAGATTACACAGATTTCCACAAACCTTTTCTTAGAAAGAAAAGCTTTACCAAAAGAAAAAAAGTGTTTTTCTTTTAGCACAGGTTTTCTTTTTGTAAAAAAGAAAAAGTGTTGTGTTAATCTTGTGAAATCGCGTGGTTTTTTAGTTTCGATATTTTCACCTTCGATGTTCTTATCACTTTCGAGCCCAGCATATAACCTTTCTCAAACACTTCAAGAATTGTATCCTCCGGATGATCATCATCAATGACCGTCATTATCACTTCATGTTTATATGGGTCAAACTTCTCACCTACTGCTGCTATTGGTTTCAAACCTTCTTTACCAAGCACTGCGATTAAATCGGTATATATCAACTCAATTCCTTCTTCAAAGGATGTGTTATTGCTCGCGGATGCAATAGCGCACTCAAGAGTATCAATAATCGGTAATAAATTCATTATTAACGTCTCAGTTGCGCACATTTCGTACATTTCTCGCTCGCGTGCAACCATCTTTTTATAGTTCTCAAAATCCGCCTGCAGGTATTTTAGTCGCGATAAATATTCATCTGCTAACTTAGTCTTCTCGTCCAATTCGTTAGGCAATGACTCTGCTTCTTCTACCTCTTCTGCTTCTTCCATTTCCTTCTTCTGCTCTCTTGTTGTATATAAAGTATAACTTCTAACTATTTAATTTAGTTTAGTTTAGTTTAGGATGCAGATTTACACTGATTTACATGTACTTATCTAAGTTTGGCCGTATTTGTATAGCCAATCTAAAAAACCACGAGATTCCACAAGATTAAATTGTTTTCTCGTGAAAATCTGTGTAATCTTGTGTTTTGCTAAACAGTTTAAAATCATTACTCATATCTCAACGCATCAACCGGCTTTAGCTTTGAAGCACGATAGGCCGGAATCACTCCTGCTGCCATGCCAATTCCAATTGAAATGAGTAATGCAAAAAATAAAAGCGAGGGTGTAACCGCAGTTGTCATTCCTTCCCTGCCCATTCCCATCATCCTCATACCCAAGAGAGGTAGTAATGATGCAATACCTGTACCAAGACAAATTCCTAACAACCCTCCAACCAGGCCAACTATTGCAGAATTTAATAAGAAAATCATCATAATGTCACTGTTTTTTGCTCCAATAGATTTCATAATCCCTATCTCCTTCGTTTTCTCAAGCACGGAAGTGAACATTGTGTTAGCAATACCCACCGCACCAACAAGCAATGAAACCGCGGCAATAGCACCTAAAAACAAGGTCATTGTTTGTGTAATGTCACTCATTGTTTCTTGAGTGGATTTTGCTGAACGTATACTAAAATCTTTTCCCCTCTCAGTAAGATGACGTGAAATCATTAATTTTTTATCTGCTTCTTCCATAATCTGGTCAACATCATCAGTGTTAGCCACCTTAAGGGTAATAGAGTCGAACTCATCACTACCTACATCTTCCAGGGTGTCTCTTGCCGCTTTAATTGGCATAATTATCTTATTGTCATCTCCACCAAAGCCACCACTCTCTTTTAAAATACCCACTACTTTGAATGCTTTCTCTTCTAGGGTAATCATTCTGTTCAATGTCAAAGGTTGTTTGAAAGTATCTTTGGCTACCCTACTTCCAACAACCACCACGTTATAGTCTGATGGACCGAGGAGTCGCCCCGATTCCAATTCCGAAGTGGTCATCTCTTTCCAGACTAACGGATCAACACCATCAATTGAAATTGTTGCTTTTTCACCTAAGTAATACATTTCACCTCTTCCTGAAACAGTGCCCTGAATGTATTCAATACCTCCAACCGACTGAAGCACCAGAACGTCTTTTTTGGTTAAGTTTTCGGCGGTTGCGGCGGTTGCAGTAGTTCCCGGCATTCCACCGCCATGCCCGCCCCTGAAACCCGCAGAAGCACGTCCTCCTCCTGGAGAGATAGTAATAATATCTGCACCAAGACCTCCAAGCCGGCTTTCGACATTTTGTTGCATACCTGCCCCTATAGAAACGATAGCGACAACCGCGGCTATCCCAATAACTATACCGATAATCGTCAGCCAGCTACGCAGCTTGCTATGCACCAAAATATTTACGGCTAATTTAAGTGATTTATTAAATCTCATCTTTTTATTCTTTATTTTCTCTTGAAAATCTGTTGAACGATTTTCTTCTTTTTGTATATGATAAATCCACCAATAATGAGAACCATGAGAGCAATAGTAACAATGAATGTAGGATTTTTCCAGATGCTTTCTTGTTGTCTCATACGTGTATTTAACGGAGACCCCTCTGAACTCATAGTCATGAGTTGAACCGGCACTGTTTTTTCAACTGTTCGTCGTATACCCGTTGCGTCTGTATATTCAATCAATACTTTAAGGTTGTTGTTTTCCGAGGCTTTTCTTTGCGAAAAACTTTCTCTAAGTTCTTGTCTATCTCCTTCTGAAAGCGGTCTTTGCTGACTGACATTTGCAGCACCTGTTCCTTCGAACGAAGCGCTTGTTGACGCTACCTGGAATGAGACAATGGTATAGTCCCCTTTATCAAGATTGCCAACAATAGAGGCGGTGCTGCCCCGAACACCGAAATTGTCCTGCTCTGGAATTCGAACTGTAACTGAATAGGCGGGATTATTTCCTGTGTTGGCAACAGAAAGAGATGTTTGTCCTGCCGAACTATCGGAGAAGATAACATCAAAATCAGTCTCGCCACTAACAAAAACTCCTGTTGTTGTATTTATCTCTCTCGAACCGCCATTGCCTGCCTCAAGCTCAAACCTCAGATCCAACTGATAAACTCCTGCCACCGCATTTACGTCTGCTACAACAGTGTATTCTAACTCTGTTGATTCACCTGCGTCGATATATTCAATGTATTTCGTATTATCTGAATAAAGAGGGAGAATAACCCCTTTCTCTTCGTTCCATGAAAAAACAATATTCTGCAAAGGAGAATTGCCAACATTTGTAATATTAAATTTCAGTTTTGTTTCTCCTCCTGGCTTAAGTTCTGCCATATCAACATCAGAAACGTCTATTATCGCTCCACCCACGATCCTGAACACGATTGTATATGTCACTTCCGGCATTGACTCGGTAACAGAACCCTGACTCCCGTCGGAGTAGTACTGACTGAATGTGCATGTTACAGGTATGGAATATGTCCCATCCAGAGTACCCTCAGAAACATGGACTGTGATAACCACATCCTTCGAACACCAGCCATTTATCGAATTAATATAAACGCTTGAAGATCCGACAACCGAAATATGTTGACTTTCCTGAAAATTAAAAGTTATCTGCCTCGCATCATTTGAGCCCCCGTTCTTCACGGTTAGCGTTATCGCCTTTGTGTCACCCGGTGAGAGTTCTGTTGGCTTTACGCCCGTTATAACTATGTTTGCATCAGTGCTCGCACTCGACGAAGGAGCGATACAGACGAGTATTGCAAGTATAATAAATAAAGCGGTGATCTTCCTCAAGGTTCTACCGGTCAATAATTCTTTTATCACGCGAACTCACCTCCTTGTTCTTTATGATTATGCTCTATCCGCTCAACCTGCCCATCTTTCAGAAAAACCACCCTTTCTGCTCGCTTTACCAAATAGAAATCATGAGTAACGATAATTATGGTTTTGCTATCTTTTCGATGTATTTTGTTTAAAACATCCATGATGAACTCGCCTGTTTTGCTATCCAGATTTCCAGTAGGCTCATCAGCAAGAATTATTTCCGGATCAACAGACAAGGCTCTAGAAATAGCCACTCGTTGTTGTTGTCCTCCGGAAAGTTGAGAAGGCAGATGGTGAACTCTATCGCCTAAGCCAACCAGGTTTAGAATCTCTAACGCTTTCTTCCTGGCTGTTGATGTATCAACATCCTGGAACTCTAAAGGCAGCATAACATTCTCTAAAGCAGTTAATGTGGGAATTAGATTGAATTGCTGAAACACAAAACCTATTTTCTGCCCGCGTATCTGTGCTAATTTCGACTCTCTAAAACTCGCAATATCGTCTCCGCCTAAGAAAATTTTACCCTTGCTTGGCAAATCCAAGCACCCTATTAAGTTCATCATAGTACTTTTGCCGCTCCCGCTTACGCCGGCGATAGCTAAAAACTCGCCTTTTTTTACTTCTAAATCAATACCTTTCAGTGCGGGTACTTGAACATCGCCCATCTGGTAGATCTTCCAGACATTCTCTAACTTGATTAAATTACTTACCATTTTTTTACCCACTATTTTTTAACGTGTTTCCTCGACCATATATTAGAAACCGACTCATATAAGCTTTTCCTTTCACCCAAATCATACCCGAATCTCACCAAAAACATCCCTTACGGGTCATAGACAGATTATATAAACCACAATATCCGCGTTCTTTTACACTTTCCTCAAAGCAGGATCACTCATGATTTCAGACTTATATACAGCAAGACCGACAGCGCTACAAATTCAAACACATCTGGTACTATTGCAAACAACCCCAGGATAGGCATACGGCGAATGCCCCACATAGCGGGTACGAACGGATTCGAGGTGAGCGCCTGCATAATCAGGAGAACAATAAAGGCTATCAACCCCATTGCGAATTGCGATTTTATCTGCCCGTAATTCTTCGCATAGATAAAAAGCAAACACAACAGTAGTATAAGGTTTCCAAGCGTTATCAGCGCTTTGATATTGGCAAGTAGCATATTTGATCGCACAACTTCGTGCGGTTGCTTACCTTGCTGAAGTTGCGTGCCTTCTTGCATGTCCCGAGGAGATTGCATACTGAAATTGCTCGGGGCTGATACCACACCGATTGCTATCACGATCATCGCCAGAATCATTAAACCCATAGCTAACTTTCTTTTCATCTTCTTGTCCTACCCTTAAATTTCTTTGTTATCTATATCTTTTTCGCTTTTAAATTTATCCCACATTTTATCCAAATGTTCTTTAAAGACTTCATAATCTTTTTCCATGCACGAAGATAAGAAATACACCGTGCCGTATCTATCTCCTGTGGCTGTAATTATCTTGTTGTCCTGGAGTACCTTAAGATGGTGCCTTACAGTTTTGTAATCCAAACCAAGTAACTCAGTCAACTGATTAGCGTTGTAAGGCCGTTCATTTAACGCCCTGATTATACGAGCGCGGTTCACACCGCCTTTAGTACCCACAATCAGCCACCAAATTACACGTTTCATTGACATAGATCAACCATCTTTTAAGTAAGCATTGAATGGGCGTAGAAGCTAATAAATGTTCAATATTATGTATGTGTAGGTACGATTGAGGATGGGAGATGGGGGAGTGACAGAGTAGGTAAAAATGCAGCAACGAGCTAAAATATTGGCTATAGGATACACCGTAAGGCATATTGTATGCTCGGGTAGTAGAGCGGGCTACGAGATGTATGCCGCAGATGCCATCGGCGATGTAGATATGAAAAGGTGTGCCAAAGATTATATCCCGCTAAATTGGGATCATGCCGATCCAAAGCTCCTTGAAGGAACGATAAAGGCCGTGGATGGTGTTATCATAGGGTCAGGCTTTGAAGGTGCAAATTTTGATTTTTTAACCGCAGAAGATGAGGGGAAAATAGTGGGTAACAAACCGGCAAAAACGAAGCAAGTGGCAAATAAAGCATGGTTGGCGTCTAAACTGGATGATTTTGGCATCCCCCAGCCACTTACTTATACGGGCAAGGCAATAACAGACGGAGAAGCGAAACAGTTGCACTATCCGGTGGTAGCCAAACCAGCTTATGGCGGTGGCGGAATCGCGAATTTCTTCTGCTATACCGAAACGGAATTGATTCGATCTGCTAAACAACTACCGGAATTCCTCTTTCAGGACTATATAAAAGGTGAAGCCGCTTCTATATCCGTTATTTCGTCTAAACGCGAGGCAATTGCAATAAGCGTGAATGAGCAGTTGATAGGCATGGACTCTCTTTCTGCGCCCGGCGCCTTAGTCTATTGCGGGAACATTTCACCGTTTGTTACAGCATATTCCGATACGGCATGCGAAATTGCAGAGACGCTAACGAAAGAATTAGGATTATTGGGCTCAAACGGCGTTGATATTGTTATTACAGACGATGGCCCTGTGGTAATAGAAGTGAACCCACGCATTCAGGGGAGTCTGGACACGGTGGAACTTTCTACCGGTTTGAATTTGGTGGATGAGACTACGAAAGCAGTTGAAGGCGATTTAGTGTTAGATAGCGTAAATGCGAAGAGATACGCAGTAAAGGCAATTGTGTTTGCGGCGCATGACGGTGCGATAGCAGGAAATTTTGATACCGGAAAAGGCGGAATAGTCGATATACCCAAGAAAGGCAGGCTTGTAAAGCAAGGCGAACCGATAGCCACAGGAATAGGCATCGGAGATAACAGGGCAAGTGCCTTTGCAGAAGCGATGAAGAATGTTGATCGTATAAAAGTAGGTGTCATCGCCCAATATCCGCTGGGCTAGAACTCTTAATTTGGTACACGGTAAAAGTTTTATAAATAGCAAACCCTACCTAAATAATCATGTTATCCAGCGAGCACATGCTGTTAACCGCGGTTGTACTACTAATAGCATTTTCGTTCGTACTCTATGCCTACTTAAAGCGCAAAATCAATACTTCCGCATTTGTTGGGACTCTCGTGCTTGGCGTTGTAATTCTAGTAACGTTAGGTTATGCGGGTGTGGTTACGCTGCTTGCATTCTTCCTGCTCGGTAATTCCATTACGAAATATAAATATGAGAAAAAAGCCATGCTCGGTGTTGCAGAGGGTAATAAGGGCATGCGAGACATAAATAACGTGCTAGGAAATGGCTTATCGCCACTTATCTTTGCAGTTTTATATGCTCTTTATTGCGATAACGTCTTAATCTTGCTCGCCTTCTCTGGTTCTGTCGCTACAGCATGTGCAGATACATTCTCTACTGAAATAGGACAGGCAGAAGGAAAACCTCGGTTAATAACAACCCTTAAGAAGGTGCCGGTAGGCACAAACGGTGGTGTTAGTCTACAGGGACTAGGCGCATCACTGCTGGGTTCTTTCTTGATTTCGCTTGTCTGTCTCATATTCTGGTTTGACCTACAAATAACAGCAAGAAGTATTTCGTTGCTCTTATGCGTTTGCCTCTTGTCCGGGTTCCTTGGTTGTCTCGTGGACAGTATTCTCGGTGCAACCGCTGAAGATAGAGAGCCACTGAAATTGAATAAACATCACGTGAACATCTTAGCTACGTTATTTGGTGGCATTTTCGCAATTATAGTGGGCTATTCCTTTGGGTTGTAATTGAGAAATGATAAAAGCTGCCAAATCAATAGTATAGTATAACTATGTCAATCCTGATAAAGAACGTGCTCTTGGGCGGTCGGGCGCGAAATATTTACATCGAGGGGAATGTAATAGAAGCGATAAGCGAAGCTAGTAAAGAGCAGGTGGCGGAATTTGTGATTGATGGCACGGATAAGGCGGCAATTCCTGGGCTTTTCAATGCGCATACACATGCAGCAATGACTCTATTGCGCGGCTATGCCGATGACATGCCGCTTCAGGAATGGCTCGAGACGAAGATATGGCCGGTAGAGAGAAAGCTTACGGAAGATGATGTCTATTGGGGTACGAAGCTCGCATGTTTGGAGATGATAAAGTCCGGCACAATTTTCTTTAACGACATGTACTGGCACTGGCGAGGCAGTGCGAAAGCGGTTGCAGAGTGTGGAATAAGAGCGGCATTATCCGCAGTTTTCATAGATGGGTTCGATGAAGAAAAGGCAAAAGAGCAGATAATAAGAAATGAAGCTTTATACAAGGAAAGTAAAGAACTACCGGAGAGGATTATCTTCGCTCTTGGCCCGCATGCGATCTACACCGTTTCTGAGAGCAGCCTATGCTGGGTGCGGGATTTCGCAGAAAAGCATGACCTTCTGGTTCATATACACTTATCGGAGACTAAGACAGAGGTAGAAGATTGTATAAAGCGGCACGGTATGCGACCAGTGGAATACCTTAATGAGCTCGATTTCTTGTGCGCACGGACCATAGCCTGCCATTGCACTCATCTCAGTAGACACGAGATGGATTTGCTGAAGAAGCATAAAGTGAAGATAGTGCATAATCCAGCATCAAATATGAAATTAGCAGCGGGAAGAACGCACTACGAGGATCTGAAAAGGCTCGGTCTATACTCCAACATCGCACTGGGGACCGATGGCTGTGCTTCTAATAACAACCTTGACATGTTTGAAGAGATGAAGATAGCTTCTTTGCTTCATAAGGTGTATTCCGGCGATCCGACATGCATGCCGGCGGAAGAAGCCTTTGGGCTCGCAACAGGTAACGCAGCACGAATGTTCAGGATAAACGCAGGAGAAATCGCCGAGGGGAAGCTGGCAGATGTTGTCCTGCTGGATTTAAAGAATGTGAATCTGGTACCAAACCATAATTTAATCTCGAATATCGTCTATTCTGCAAACGGGAGCTGTGTTGATACCGTGATATGCGATGGTGAGATTTTAATGGAGGAGCGGAAGGTAAAGGGAGAAGAAGAGATAAAGGAGAAGGCGCAAGAGGTTGCTTATGAGATTGTGAATAAAGGGGGCGGATGAATATAGTATAACTCCTACATATTTAATTTAGGACGCAGATTTACACAGATTTACACAGATTTAATTTTTTTCTGTGTTAATCAGTGTTAATCTGTGTCAACAATTTATTTTATTTTATTTTTACTTTCCTTTTCTTGCATCATAAAACTTTTACATATTCCAAGTTAATACTATAAAAAGCGAATGAAACAATTTATCATATATGCAAGTAAAGCTGTTACAAGTCCTGATTTCACTTTAGACGATCTACCCGGTAGCGGAGGTAGAATGGACCTTGTTGCAAGATGTATTTGCAACGCTCTTTGGATAAGTCATGATTTGAGAAGGGATACATGCATACATGTAGTTGCCTGTGGTACTCCCAACCCACAAGTGGTCATCTCCTTTTACGGGGACAGATTGAGAGGTGTATCTCCAGATGAAAGAAACATAGCGGCATGGATAAAGAAAACATTGGCATCAAAGAGGAAGAATCCGGGGATAAGCGTACGTAAACTCACTTTTCAGCAGTTGATCGAGAAGTTGGCTTCTGAAGGGAACTCCTTTTACATATTACATGAGAACGGCATAGACATAGCAAGTGTAAAACTAAAAGCGAATCCGGTGTTTATCCTCGGCGACCACGAAGGACTACCGATAAAAGAAGATGCTTTTGTTGCGCGTTTTGAGCACGAGAAGATTTCGCTTGGCTCTATCACTTATCTCGCCTCACAATGCATCTCGGTGGTGCATTATGAACTGGATAAATAATAATTGCAATTTCATTGCAGGTTAAGGCTCATCCCCTTTATCCGCCGTTACTTATTCGTGCCAAAACATCTAAAAACCGCTCCACTTCTTCTTCCGTATTATACAAATACACCGAGGCCCTTACTGTTCCCTCTGCACCTGGCCCAAGATAGTCCATCAACGGTATGCAGCAGTGATGCCCCGACCTCACAGCTATGCTCGCTTCTTTGTCCAACAGTAAAGCAACTTCATTTGGGGTCTGCCCTTCCAGATTAAAAGATACCACACCAATCCTAAAGGCATCAGAGCCATAGCCGTAAATTTCGACTCCGGGTATGTCTTGCAAACCTTCTATAAGCAGCTTTGCTAGTTTATCCTCCCATGATTTTACCTTGTCCAGTCCTATCTTCTCTAAATACGCAACGGCTGCACCGTGACCTATCGCTCCTGCTATGTTTGGCGTACCACTTTCAAATTCCTCATACCCGCCTTTCAGTCGATAATCAACGAACGAGGCATCTTCTACCGTGCCACCACCGACCGTAAGCGGCTCCATTTCAGTCATAAGTTCCGCTTTGATGTATAAAGCACCGGTGCCCGTAGGTCCGAGCATCTTATGCCCTGAGAAGGCGAGGAAATCACAACCCAGCTCATTTACATTTATTCGCATATGTGGTACTGACTGCGCAGCGTCAAGAAGTAAAAGTGCGTTATTATCATCGCACATTCTCGATATTTCTTCTACCGGCATTATTGAACCAAGCGCGTTAGAGACATGCGTTATAGCCACTAGTTTCGTCTTTTCATCTATAATAGCATCAAAATCAGATGCTTCGAGCTTGGCCTCGGAACTCGCAGTACTGGGTTTCACCACTTCTAAATCTATACCCAATTCGTTCTTTGCTCGTATCCACGGTAAGAGGTTGGAATGGTGTTCCCACAAACTGGTTATGACTTTATCACCCTTCTTCAACCCCATACCAGAAGCCACTATATTTATGGCTTCCGTAGTATTCTTTGTAAAGATAAGCTCCTGCGATTTGGCACCGATCCCTTCTGCTACCTTACTGCGTGCATCTTCATATCGCTGTGATGCCATACGAGCTAATCGATGCACACCTCGACCTACATTTGCGTTGTAAAACCTGTAATAGTCCAATACAGCATCCAAAACCGGCTCGGGCGTCAAACTCGTCGCTGCACTATCCATGTATATAAGTCCCGTGTTCAATATCGGGAAATCCTCTCTTATCTCTTCTATCTTCATCTTTA
>JAUWVD010000026.1 GCA_030617585.1 Candidatus Methanophagales archaeon | reverse complement strand
ATCTTGAGATTTGCATCCGGATAGTTCTCGGAATCCAGTATATTGAGTATTGCTGCCAAACCTCCCCATGGATGTGCCTGGATAGACAGTGGCTTTTGAGCATCTAAAATCTTAAACATTATGGGAAGCGTTCTGCGGTATGCAAAAATTCTAAAAATCCGTTCCCCTAATATCGCTCTGGCTATTTCATCATTGCCGCCAATGAATTCATTTAAAGGTAGCAATAGGGGTTCAATTAGGCTGGGTAATTTAGGATGAGAACCATACCATGCTTCAGCAGCAAATTTGTTCCAATCTGTTGTTCCTATGAAATCAGGTATAAATGCTTTCTTACCTTTTCCTCCCCAGTTATAATCAGCAATCTGGGGTTTAATATCAATAAAGGACGGATTTTTTAAGAAGTTTTTGACTGCATCATCTGGCCATGCTAGAGATTCATCAATAAGTCCCTTTTCCATCTTCGGTATGATTTCCGTTATTCCCCAGGTTACAATCTCATCGGCTCTTTCCTGGGTATTGGCATTGGAATAGCATCTAAACTCAGGCGCATTGCCTGACGGTCTGAAGTGGATGACATCGTTGTTTTTAAAGATTATCCGCACTCCATCTGTAAATATCATCCCAAAGATGGGTTTAAACCCGGATGGATTAAAGTAAATCTCTTCAAGTTGCTTTTTCTTTATCCGCAAGTCTTCTGCTAAAGGTTCTTCTTTAGAAAGCACCTTCTCTTCTCCTTCCTTGTAGACAATTGTTATTCGGTCATCAAAATATGCCTGGTCTATGTTTTTATCCTCAGGAGAAATGCTTTCGATTACTTTTTCGCTCTTCTTTTTAAACTCCTGCATCTGGATAGGGAACTTTATCCGGTCCGCCTGGGTGAATCGCTCAGGGAGTGCATCAATTAGCTGTGACATTGTCTTTTTCTGCTTAATAGCTAAAAGTAAAGCACAGATTAAAGGAAGAATAGCATCCCTTGTGGGAAGGGCTTTTAAAGTTTCTTCATTGATTTGAAAGTCAGTCTGGGTAAGGAATCCTCCATTTACCTCCCAACCGACTACTTTCTTAAATCCTTTATCAAAGGCATCAAGCATTGCTTTAATTACATGCGGTGAGCCTATCCGGGTCTTCGTTAAGTTAAGCGTTTCCTTTAATTCCGTATCAACGGCATCATTTGAGCTTACAGGAACGGCAGCAAAGTCCGCTTCAAGATATTCGGCTGCTAAAACCCCTAACATATCGCCCCTTAAGAACCTTCCATTCTCATCTGATAGCCAGGGTCTATCTGAATCCCCGTCTGTTGAGAGGACAGCAAAGGGCTGGTATTGGTCCGCCCAATTCTTTACTAATTTAAGGTCTTCTTCTCTTATTGCCTCTGTATCCACCGGGATGAATGTATCACTCCTGCCAACAGGGATAACTTGGGCTCCTAATCCTTCCAATATCTCTACTGCTATATCCCTTCCCACAGCCGAGTGCTGGTAGAAGACAATTTTCTTCCCTTTGAGAGAATCTTTTGAGAAGACCTGTAAGTAGCGGTCAATGTAAAACTTCCTTGGTTCAGAATTGACTGGGCCTAAGGAGATTGGCTTTTTAAACATGCCCTTTTCATCAAATATGGACTCTTGCTCAGTTTTGGCATATTCCTCTTTTCTTATCTTAGCCACATGAGTAAGAATGCCAGACTCATCCGTCTTCAAGACTTCTCCTTCCCTTTTATTATATTTAATGCCATTTCTATCCTCTGGGATGTGGCTTCCAGTAATCATAATGCTGGCTTTACCCTTTTGCATGGCATAGTATGCTAAAGCGGGAGAAGAAATTCTGCCACTGTTTTCTGCCTTACTGCCCGAATCCTCAATCCCTTTAGCTACTGCAATCATAATTCTCTCAGTTGAAAACCTGAGGTCACCAGCAGTGTATGTGGTATCACCTGTTTTAATATCTCCAATTCCAATAAGATAGTCAATAAAGCCACGAGTGTTTATATAACATTCCATGTCGGTCATGTTCTCAACAAGACCTCTGAGACCACTTGTTCCAAATCTTAGTTGGACCGGTTTAATAAAATTTTCACGTCCCATGCCTGCACGTCCCGTACATCTTATATCATCACAACTTCACTTGATTGACGACCTCCTCGACTGCTTTTCGACGAGCTTCTGGATCACCAAGATAGCGATGAGAGATTACTTTCAAGTTGTTGAATGATATATCCTTATAGCTTCTTCCTCGCTCGCCTCTTCCACGGTGATGGCATAAATGGCATTGCACATTCTGATTGCGTCTTTGAGCGACTTTTGATGAATATTTCTACCCGTAGCATTTCCAGCAGCACCACTGATATGTATCTGGTCATGAAGTCTTTTGAGGAACGACCCGACATCAACACTGGACCCACCAGCGCAAATTACCTTTGTGTGGCCCGCTGCCAGGATGGCTTCTTTGAGTATCTCTGCTGATTCATAGCCTTCCTTTTTGGGATAGTTCACCTTGACAAAGTCGCTGCCAAGACATGCAGCCACACCCGTGGCACCAGCAATCAGATGGGGATCTTTCTCATCTGCCACCGCCTTACCACGTGGATACATCCATAATACGGTTATCAAGCCATATTGGTGCGCAGTGTAGACAATCTGCGCAGCTTGACGGAACATCTCCGCCTCATACTCACTTCCCGGATAGACCGTATAGCCAACTGCTGATATATTTAGTCCGCTGTTATCACGAAAATCCCCCACCTGTTGAACATTCAGCCACTGCTTGCTGAATGGGTCGGACTGAGGGATCTTGACAAGATTTGTTTTTGAATTCAGTTTTACCAGATAAGGAACATCAGGATAATGCACACCGTATCTAGCAATCAAACCAAGCTGAGTAGCGAAAACACCTATTTTCGCCTGGCTTGCAATCCTGAATAGATGCTCTGGAGAGCTATCAGCCGGGTGGATTCCTTCGCCATAAAAATCGTCATTCATGTGCTCTACTTTCTGATCGCCTGCAAAAAGCATCAATCGCCCAGTTCTCTTGGTAATCTCTAAATAATTGTTGATATACTTTTCCCGCACTGCCTTTGGAACATCCAAGGGCACAATTACATCATTTGCTTTAATTGTCATAGTTCCCCTCCTTTTTTCTTCCATTTTTTATTTTATCTATTTACCTCCTTTTTCCCTTTACTCAAATCTCCTCATATAATTCCATTCCACGAACTTCTTCAACCGGTATGCAAGGACTTTTATCACCCTTCCTCTGAGATACATCACTGCTTTATTACTACCGAGCGAAATAAAAGCTCGTGGGTTCTGTATCGTATTCTTTGGTCGGTATCGCTTCAATTTTTCTGCTTTTATCGTTTTTATTATATTCTCCGCAGCTACTTCTCCTTGTCGCTCTGCCTCTTCCGCATTCTGACCAGCACGAACACCATCACTTTCGAAAGATACTGTATCTCCAACTGCAAATACGTCCTTCATACCTTCCACACGAAGATATGGGTCCACTTTTAGCCACCCCTTCACCTTTGGTACTTCGAGTTTCTCTAAGAGGCTGTTTGGTTTTATCCCCGCCGTCCAGATGATAATGTCATAGGGGTGGTTCTTCCCATTTTTGAATGTTATTTCGTGCTCCCTTACTTCTTGCACCGCCGTTTCCGTCAATATCTCAACACCTCTATCTGAAAGGAATTTTGCCACATAGTTTGACACGTTCTCGGTGGGGAAAGTTGGCAATACCCGTGGCATCATCTCCACAATCGATATTTCCGCTGATGCTTCCCTGCCCCTGAGGTAATCAATCAGTTCGCCGGCAACTTCTACGCCTGTTAACCCGGCACCTATAACGGCAATGCAAATTTCCTTTGCGAAGAAATCGAGTTTATCAAGTGCATTTTTCGTCTCTACCGCACCTTTTAACGTATTGACAGAGCATGAGAGCTCTTCTGCATCGGGAATCCCAAAAAATGTCTGCTCGGCACCGACAGGAATCACGAGAAAATCATATGGTATTTCTCTTCCCTCGTTTCTCGTCTTCACCTTTTTCGCTTTAAAATCAATGTTTACAACAGTATCATTTATGAATTCCGCACCTATTTTTGCGGTGAATTTATTTAAATCACCTGAAGTCTCATCTGGTGTAACTTTTCCACTCAGTATCTCCGGATGTGCCGCCTGATATTCAAGTCTCGTTTTGCGGTCAATCATTGTAATACCAACGTCTTTCGAGCGATTTCGCAGCTCACTTGCGGCACTCACACCTCCAAATCCCCCGCCCAAGACAACAACTTTCATCTTATCTTTTTCGTTCCCCTCCCTCTTATTATTTCCTCTTTTTCAGTATATATTAAGTATTCCACTACTCCCTTCTATTCAGGGCACCAATTTACACGGATTTTTGTTTTGTTGTGCTCAGGTCGCTCTACAAGCTCACTAACGGTAGGAAACCATTTATTAACTCGCATTCGTTGATAAAGTAAGTTTATTCGCTGTGCATCACACTCCTGCTCGAGCAGATACTTTGATGCACGAAGAATTCGCCGGTTTTCATCTGTGAACGCAGATAGGCAAGAAGAGGACGCAGACCCTTGTGCCCGAAATAATGGAGTACCGAGCGCATGACAAACAACAATGGTCTATTTCCGGGATCTAAAAGTTCACGTGTGATTTCATCTATTGAAACTTGCAAAGATAAAATGCGGGAGTCTTCCCCTTTCTCAAGTTGGCGTTCTGAAAGATCCACATTTATGAGCCTAACTCCTGGATATTGACCATGCATAAGCAATTCGCTTAAAATAAAGCCCGTACCAGCACCAAGGTCTGCTACTACGGCAGGAGACGAAATTGCAATGGCATCCTTGAGTGCCGAAATCAAAGGACGAGCAATGGTAGAGTTAGCAAAGTATCCTCCATGTGCGGTATGCCAATGCGACCCATGAAATCCTATTTCTCTCGCAATTCGTGGGTCAATGGATTTTATTTTCCAATGCTTTTCTCCCGTCTTATTCTCTTTCCATTCCAAATCCTTCAATGCCTGTCCCACAGAATCATAAATCGTAAAAAGCTGAGTAAGCCCTGCTGTCTCCACTTCCTCCGCGGTATGGGAATCAAATCGTGGTACCATAACTGCCACCGTCACATCCCCAATCGTTTTAATCTCCATTTTTAAATGACATTCGAATTAAATTAAATTAAATTAATTCCCCTATTGCCATCTCCGCAGCATTTGAGATTAGATATCCAATTGGAGAAGCAGTAAGCCAGGGGTGAGTAGCTATTTGAAGTGTAACTAGTTCATCTATCCTCATCTTCTTTTCTATCAGCGTAGCAATAATATTGGTAAGTTCACCAGTTGCAATCCCTCCATATACTTCTCCTCCTATTATCTCCCCTGACTTTGTGAATAGTAGCTTCAAGTGACTCTCTTTTGTATCTGGCAACGTTCCTGGATGTTTATCAGTAGTGGTAAATTCTCCCTTCACATACCCTATTCCTGCCTCCTTAGCTGACCTTTCAGTCAATCCCACTGCTCCAAATGCAGTATCTCCCATGATTGTTGCAAATGCACCTGCTGCACCATCGTTCTTATATCTTAACCCAAACAAGTTTGCACCTGCTATTTTCGCTTCCATCCCAGCAATTGAAGAAAGCAATAATGGTGCAGGGGTTCCGGTAAGGAAGAATCTTTTCTCTGCACAATCCCCTACAGCAAATATATCTGGATCAGATGTCCTTTGAAAATCGTCCACCCATATAGCATGACTATCACCGATTTTCAATCCTGCCTTCTCTCCTATTTCGGTATTTGATCTGGTACCAATTCCTAATATCACCACGTCAGCATCTAACTTCTCTCCACCCTTTAGCTTCACATATTCCACTCCCTTTCCCTTTTCTCCTCCTATCTCCTCAGCAGTGGTATCCGTGAGGAGTTTTACTCCTTTCTCTTTTAGCCTCTCCTCGACTTTATCGCAAAATTCATCATCAAAATTCAGTTGCAAACAATGCGGGAGCATCTCTACTACTGTTATATCGAGTCCCCTTTTAGTTAGATCGTCAGCAAACTCCATGCCTATAAATCCGCCTCCTATAATTACAACCCTCTTTGAGGCTTCTATTGTTTTTAGCATGCCAGTAAGATACTCAACGTCTTTCTTCGCTACAAATACATTCTCTAAATCTACTCCTGGTATAGACGGTATAATAGGCAAGGAACCAGTTGCTAAAATCAACTTTTCATACCCTATTTCTTCCCCTTTTGCTGTCTTAACCACCTTTTTAGCCCTGTCAATTTCAGTAACCTCATCTATGATTGATTCGATTTTATTGGCTGAGAGCATTTCGTCTGCTGGTATTAAGTTCTTCTCTACAGAACCAAGTGTTCCAAATATGTACGGGATACCGCAAGGAACCAATACTTTCTCTTCTCGCCTGACAAGAGTAATATCCTTATCAGGATAATTCCTGCTCGCTGATATTGCTGCGGTCAATCCTCCTGCACTTCCCCCTAAAACCAATACGTCTATTTTTTTCATAGTTGGTTTGGATATTTATTAGGTCTATAAATAACTTTCCCTTGAAAAGTTCATTGTATCCTCCTTCTAGTTGATTAGTAAAGTGCGAAAGGGGGATATTAGATGATCCTTGTATTTAAAAAGTTTCTAAATATGTGCCAAGCTTTAAGAGGCTGTCCAACAATTCAAAATCGGGCGAAAAAGAAAGGTAGATAATGCTCTAAATCAAAAAAGAAGGAATATTTTTGGTGCCAAAACCAATTGTGAGACAGCCTCTTAAGACGCCAAAAGCATCACCCTATACTGGCGACAAACTGACAGAGATTGAGAAAATTTCATATCCGTGCAAAACAACATACAGGGGCGATATCAGGCATCTTTTCCCTTTTTATCAAGTCAAATACGAGTAGCTACAAAAACAAAGAGACTGGAGAATACACCGATACGGATGCGGGGCTATAGGTACATGGAAACTACATAAAATGTGTTGGACATCGCTCATACAAGATGGACGATCTTGAATATGGCTTGACTATACTAATACAACGCTATAAAGGCAGTTCAAATGCTTCCGACCTGAGTATATATCAGTAAAAGATCCCTCTTTTCTGTAAAGAATAGCGGATAGAAGGAGCGAATGCAAAAGGAGCTTCGGCAGAGACAAATGTGGCTATCGGAGGGATGAAAGGTCTAATAGGGGTGCAATAGAGGCGGAACTATACATGCTCATCACAGGAATAACGACACATCTAACCGCAATAACTGCGTATCCTTTGCCTCAAGTCCATCGAATATAGACCATTATGCCAACATGCTTACCCAAACCAATAACACTTGTAATCTAAAAAGTCAAAATAGAAAAGCTTAAATACCCACTCACCGTTGTCTCCTTTCAGGTGATAAAAGGAATGCATTTATCAGATGGAATATTGGCACCAGAATGGTGTTTGGTATGGTTTGCAATCGCCATAGTCTTTATAGCGGTGGGGGTATGGCAGATAAAGAGAGGCACAAAAGAGAACGCATCGTACCTGCCGATGCTTGCAATGATGGGCGCTGTGGTCTTCGTAATCTCGATCTGGCACATTCCCGTCCCGGTATCAGGGTCGTGCTCACATCCGATAGGAACGCCGATGTCAGCGATAATCGTTGGTCCTTTTCCAACCGTGGTACTGGGTGCAATTGCACTGTTCTTCCAGGCGTTTTTTGGACACGGTGGACTCACAACGCTCGGTGCGAATGTAGTGTCAATGGGAATCGTGGGGGGATTCAGTGGTTATCTCCTCTACGTACTACTGAGGAAGGTGAACTCGCCTTTATGGCTTGCTGCGGGGATGGCAGGATTCGTAGGGGATGTATTGTGTTATCTAACGACAGCACTCCAACTCGCATTGTCGCTCAATCCAGGTTCAGTGCTCTCACACTGGGCGCTCTATACAGTAGGATACATGCCGACACAGTTGCCACTTGCAGTTGCAGAGTTCGTGTTCACCGCAGGCGTTGTGCAGTATATTGCAGATAGAAGGCCGGACCTTCTGGCGAAGAAGTTATGGGGGGGTGTTTCAAGTGCTTGACCGATTTACAAAGACGGCGTTGGTTTTGCGGGTAGTAATAACTGCGATCATCATTATCATTGCGTATCTTGGCTATATAGGCGATCAGGGGAAGATGAAGGGAATAGGACCAATAGTGGAGAAACACGCGGCGAGCACTGTTGCAAATGTCGCGCCTGTATCGCTCGTTCCTGCAATTACTGATTTGGTAGGAAAGTTCTGGGGCTTCACAATCGCGGGAATTGTTGCGGGCTTCATAGTCGGCTATTTATGGACGGGGCTATTTAGGAGGCGAGAGGATGCTTGAATGGCTAGTGGCGGGCCCGTTATTAGGAATCGGAACAACGAT
The DNA here is from genome assembly GCA_030617585.1 of Candidatus Methanophagales archaeon. Lineage (GTDB taxonomy): Archaea > Halobacteriota > Syntropharchaeia > Alkanophagales > Methanospirareceae > Methanophaga. The sequence goes on along the minus strand of JAUWVD010000026.1, from coordinate 2,205 downwards.
AGGGTTCTTCGTTTTCCTGATCATTGGGCATTATATATGTGAGTGGAGATTAAAATCGGAAAGGATGTAGAATGACAGACGATGCGGCTCATTAATTATGTCCAAGAAGTGGACTTTGAGCGGTTAGTAGTTGGCAGTAGTTCGACTATCCACCGACTTGATGCACGAGTAAAGCTCGTAGGTGCTTTTGCGTTGATATTCTGCATCATTTCGATGAAGCAACCCCTCATCCCCCTTTTTATTTTTTGCGCTGCCACAGTTATCTGTTTCGGTATTAAAATGCCACTGATGATATATCTTAAAAGGGTGGTTCTTCTTCCGTTCTCTGTTGCGGTTGTCGTGCTTGTCGTTGTCATATTCACTTACGGCGGTGAGCATCAAGTATCCTCCTTCTTCGGGCTGCCAATATATCATGAATCGTGCTCGTTTGCTGTTTTGCTTTTCGCGCGGATAATTGCATCGATTTCTGTATTGAGCGTGTTTGTAGCTACCACAGAGGTGATGGCGGTGACGGAAGCAATGCACTGGTTCAAAGTGCCAAAGGTCATGGTTGACCTCGCAGTGATGATGTTGCGCTATATCCATCTGCTGTCTGGAGAAAGCGTAAGGATGTACAGGGCACAGGCGTCAAGATGCGGCTTCTCCGGTAGACTAGGCTATAAGCAAAAGCTGAAGAATCTCAGTACCATCGCAGGTTCGCTCATCTTGAGGGCATTAAAACGTGGTGAACGTGTATATGCCGCAATGCTGTCACGTGGATATACCACAGATTCTAAGATTACCGAAATCGAACCGTTATCAGCAAAAAACGCTCTTTTCTGTGTTATAATTATCGCGGTTTCGGTACTGCTTGTAATTGTTGACCGTATATGGCTAGGAGTGGGAACCTGCTTATGAAGTGTGCAGTAAACGTATCAAACCTATTTTATACATATCCGGACGGAACAGAAGCGTTGAGAGGCATCAACTTTAGGGTAATGGAAGGCGAGAGAGTAGCGGTTATTGGCTCGAATGGATGTGGTAAATCTACTCTGTTCTATCATTTTAATGGCTTATTTTTACCTACGAAAGGTACGGTTTTTATCAACGAAGAAGAGATAACAAAGACTAATTTAGATAAGATAAGGATGACTGTAGGACTTGTATTTCAGGACCCGGACGATCAGTTGTTCGCGCCGACAGTATGGGCAGATGTTGCATTCGGACCGAGGAACATGGGCCTTTCAAAGCGCGAAGTAGCCGAGCGGGCAGATAATGCGTTGAATATGCTGAGTATAGCGGATTTGAAGGATAAGAGTCCGGATAATCTCAGCGGAGGACAGAAGCGATTGGTTTCAATCGCAGGAGTTCTTGCAATGAATCCGAAAATCATTGTGCTGGACGAACCCACGTCTAATTTAGATCCACGCACGTCAAGAACGGTGATGCACCTTTTAGTGGATTTGAGTAGAAGGATGAATATCGCATTGATTATCGCCACTCATGATGTAGATGCGGTACCGCAATATGCGGATAAAATATATGTGATGCATAAGGGACGGTTCGTAGCAGAAGGCACACCAGAGGCTGTCTTTTCTGATGCTTCTGTCATAAGAGGATCACACTTGAGGCTGCCGCGGATTGCGCATTTGATGGAGATTCTACATAAAGAGGACAAGTTGCCAATACAAAATCCGTATCCGTTGACTATTAGAGCGGCGAGAAGTGAAATAATGAGATTGATGAGCGGGGATAAAAAGCAAGAATGAAATGGGCATACAAATCACCCGGGATACCAGATAGTTTATTCTCACGGTCAAAAGCAGGCTTAACGAGAGAAGAAATCCGCGCGATTATCGTTTCTAAAGCACAGATAAAAGGTGGCGAGCGGATTTTAGATGTTGGTACCGGCTCAGGGAGTGTTTCCATAGAATTCGCTCTCTTAGGTTGCAATGTCACAGCAGTGGAAAAGGATAATGATAATTTAGAGACAGCGAGAAGAAACATAGCGGACTTCGGCTTAAATGACCAAATCGAGCTCATATCAGGCGAAATGGAAGATGTCAAATTAGCGCATAATTTTGAGGTTATCTTCTTCGGTGGCACTGATAACCTTGACAAATCGCTTGACAATGTATTCAAGCACTTGAAACTCGGAGGGCTGATAATCATCGCCGCTGTCCGGCTTGAGACAGTAGTAGAATCCATGACTGTACTGAAAAGCAG
>JAUWVD010000055.1 GCA_030617585.1 Candidatus Methanophagales archaeon | reverse complement strand
AATAGAAGATAAGATAAGAATCGCAAAAATCTCGCAAAAATTGCCTGATATGGGTACAAACAATATCGCCGAGTATACGGCGCTACTAACCGGGCTTACAAAAGCATTAGAATTAGGTTGGAAGCACATCATAATCGAAGGCGATAGTAAATTAGTAATCAATCAAGTAAAAGGCGCATGGAAGATAAACAAGGCGCATTTAAAAAGGCTCCATGCTCAGGTTATAAAGGAATTATCTAAATTTGATTCGTATGCCCTTAACTGGATACCAAGAAATAAGAATTCCGTTGCCGATGAATTGGCATCAAAAGCATTGAGGCATAAGGAGGATGGTTATCATCGTGCGGAAACTAAAATTAATTATTGACACAGATTAACACAGATTAACGCAGATAAAATCGAATCTGTGTAAATCCGTGTAAATCTGCGTCCTAAATTAAATTTAGGGGTAGAGGTTACACTTTATGTACAAAGACAAATCGGAAAAATATCAAACGATACTAAAACGAGCACGTCACTATCTTTTCTTGAATCCCTATTATGATACGGCGTTTACACGTTGTCCGAAGTGTGAAGAGAAAACAAAATTCTGCGAACAGAACGCACCAGAAATAGCGGGTAATGATTTTTTCGTTTTAGGCACAATGGATAGAAAAGATTGGAAAAAAGGTCAAACTGAGGAGATGAGTCAGCAAGAGGCAATAAAACACTTAACTATTCTTAGTTGCTCATAGATAACTAATGAAATACTCAGAAGCAAAACAAGGTCGGACATTTGTTATACGGCTCGAAGACGGCGATATTATTCATGAAAAGCTAGAGGAATTTGCTCGTGTGCACTCAATTAATGCGGCGGCTGTGATAGCAGTTGGAGGTGCAGACGAAGGTAGCAAGCTGGTTGTTGGGCCAGAGCAAGGTAGGAGTAAGCCTATTACGCCAATGGAGCACACTTTAAGAGATGTTCGTGAAATATCCGGTGTTGGGACCATATTTCCCGATAAGGATCGTAATCCAACCTTGCACATGCATATTGCCTGTGGTCGGGAAGAATCTACGGTAACTGGCTGTGTCCGCAGAGGAGTGAAAGTGTGGCATCTTCTGGAACTAATTCTTTTTGAACTGCTCGATTCGAGCGCATCTCGTATGTTTGATGAGCAGACAGGGTTTGAGCTGTTGGAGCCGTGAGATAAGGCATGAGAGACAAATGGACGAAATTCTGCCCGAAATGCGGTACGCAAACAGACGAACTCTTCGATTCACTTTGTGAAGACTGCTTTAAGCGAGAGATAAAGTTAATTGAACCTACAGGGATAAGTGTGAGTATATGCAGGACCTGTGGCTGTTACTTTAAAGGCAATGAGAGAACGAGCATAGAGGCAGTTGTGGAAGCTACAATAAGGAAAGAGATACGGAAGAAGTATGGATGCGACAGTGAAGTCGAGATAAAAGAGATAAAGACAGGAGATACGCGTGCACACGTAGTTCTAATCGTGAAAGCCAAACTAAGAGGTCTGCAGCTAACAGAAAACGGAGAACTTGAGGTCGTTTTGAAACGAGAGTCATGTGAACGGTGCAATCGGATAGCAGGCGGATATTACGCGGGAATAGTGCAGATAAGGGCAGATGACCGAATACCAACAGATGACGAGCTGACAATAGCGAAAAAAGTCGCACATTCTTCACTAATCGAGCCGGATTTTATATCCAAAGAGGTGTTGTTGAAGGAAGGGCTGGACATTTATGTTAGCAGTATGGAATGCGGTCGCATGATCTCGAATGCGATAGTGAGACGATTCGGCGGTAGCTATTCGAAAAGTCAGAAATTATACGGCCGGAAAGATGGTAGGAACGTATATCGAATCTCTTTTTCGGTTCGTATGCCCGGGTTTAGGGTAGGGGACGTGCTGGAAATCGGAGACAAACGCATTTCCATAGCGAAACTGGTAGAAGGGCGAGGGATAGAGGGCGTGGATATAGACACTGACGAACGACTGTTCCTGAGTAAGCGAGAGACGATGAAAGCGAAACGAGTGTGAAAAGCGGTAAAAAACAGCAAATGGTTTTGTATTTGATTTGCGGATATATTTAAATGTTTGTATCCTTTTGTAAGTAATTACAACGGATGTGATAATGATGACAGTAAATGTAGAAATGGCGATATTTGTAGATGGAGAAGAGATAGACACAAACGAATTCGTGCAAAATGTGATGGGACGAGCAATTGCCGGTGCTATTTCGGCGTTGAAAGGCGTTACGGATGACTGGCAGGAGATAGGAGTAAAAGTAAAGAGGAAGTGAAAAGATAAATAAATGGCTCTTTGTTATTTCATGTGGGTAATAGAAACTTTAAGTAACCCAATCAGTGGTATATCCTAGAGAGATCACATTAGTGATTTTCGAATCGAAACTCTACAAATACCATGCATCTACTTTCTCGCACGCAACCCGCCTAATAACTGTTTCCCACTTCGTGTAACTCGCTCCTGCACAAGTATACCCAGAGACACGGTAATAGGTGTGAAGAACGCAGCATAAACGAGTCCTATCGCTGCAATTATACCAAAATCCTGCACCGGCACAAGCGACATCGAAGTGAGCGCTAAAAAACCAAACATCGTTGTCAGTGTCGAAGTCATAATCGCCACACCAACCGTGAGCGTCGTGGTATGAAGCGCATCTTTCGTATCATACCCTTTACCCTTCTCCTCCCGGTATCGCGAAATGAAGTGAACAGAGTAGTCCGTCCCAATCCCGATTAGAATCGTGCCTATCATGATCGTGAGCGGTGTGAACGAGATACCAATGAGCCCCATCGTGCCGAGCGCATAGATTATGGCGAATAACACAGGTGCAAATGCGAGCAATATCCGTACGAAACTTCTAAAAAAAATGTACAAGATGGTAAAGACTAATATGAGGCTTATCGCAGTCGTTTCCGCACGGCTCTCTGTCATTAGTCGGTCCATCTGCGAAAAAAGTGCGGAAATGCTCGCGTGCTTGAACGTGGCATCGTCTGGCGTTTCTACAAAGGCAATCGCGTCGTCTATCTCTTGAACCAATGTCTCCTCTATCTGGGTATCCGTCTTTATAATAACTAGCGCTGCAGTATAGTCATCAGTAACAAAAGTCTCTCGCCTGTCCTTTGGAATCGCCGCAATCTGTTCTTTGAGCGTATTTTTATCCGCCGGAATCTCTTTCAGCAGATTATTTATTCCCGTGACTTTAACAACCCCTGGCACACTCATAACGCTCTCTTCAACCCTTTCCAGCGCTTCCATCATCTCTGACGTTCTTATATCGTCCGATTGAACCAGAATCGTCGAATACTCATAATCGCAGAATTCGTCATCCACCACTTTCCAGGCCACCATTAACGGATCACCCTCTGGCATCCACATCTCCTGTCCGCTTTCGCTTTTAATCATACCCACGCCGGCAACGATAGGAATTAGCGTGATTGCAATGATAATAACCGCGCCAAGAGACCTTTTAAGCGAATAATTCGACACTCTTGCCATAAGCCTCTGAATAAGCCGCTCGGTGCCAAGTGTGCGCGAGAACCAGGAATAGTCCAGCGTCCTGGCCCCCCATCCTACTCGCTCTTCGAGTGTGAGCAGTGACGGTATAAAGAGGATTACAGAAAGTGCAGAGAAGGATATGGCGATGAAGGACATGAGCCCATACTCGCCAAGCATACGAATAGGTGAAAGTGCCATTGCGGAGAAGGCAGCCATCGTTGTCAGGCTTGTAAAGAACGTATTTCGTCCTATCGTCATGCACGCTTTGTTCAGCGCATTTTCATTCCCATGTGCTACCTCTTCATGGTACCTGTGAACAAGATGGATGGAATAGTCAACACCAAGTCCCAGCGTAACGGCACCAAACATCGCCGTTAAGAAGTTAAGCGGGATGTTGATGAAATGCATGAGCCCGAAACTCGCAAGTACTGCGACTAGCACGGGAATCATGATGACAAAAGGCGTTGTCGGGCTTTTGAATAACAGAAATAGCAGGATAAAAATCGCGATGAATCCAACGATGATCGAACTCCTAAATCCTATCCTTATTGCATTATCCCAGGCATAGCCCCAGGCAATACCACCAGTAAGCGTAACAGTAGAACCGCCCACACGATTCACTTTTGCTATGGTCTTCTGGAACGTTTCTACCAATTCGGTACGCTCGGGAACCTCAGTTGCATCAAGCTTCACTGTGATGAGCGAATACCGCAATTCATCATTGATATATGGATTTCGCTCTTCGAGCGGTCTTGAAAGTATCCCCTCTTTTGTGCTCCCAAGGTCAAGCACACTTGTAACGCTTTTTACACCCGCGACATCTGATACCGCGTCCACCAGCTCCTCGGTCATTAAGAGTATATCATCTTCAAGCACTGTTTTTGCTGTGATACGGTCCACCATAATAAGTATCTGTGCCGTTTCAGTACCTGGGAATTCGGATTGCAAAAAACGAATCTCTTCCATGTAGTTTGTATCAGGATAGAAGAAGCCGAGGTAGTTCGTATCTATCTCCGTCTCTTTTGCACTTATAAAGGACATTGAAGCGATAACAAGAGCGATTACGATAATCAATAAGTAATAACGCTTTGATATTTCTGCCCATCTGTTGAGTATTCTTTGAATCATTCGCTCAGTATTTCTCTCATTAAAGAGGGTGTCCAACAAATATCTAACAACTAATAGTAAATATATGTATGTATCTATATTCAACCAAAGAATAAATCATAATGAGATCGCTTTTATTTATGAGACGCTATACGGCATTGTAAAAATCGGGAGCATCTCAATTTCGGACACTTGATAAAAACCAAAAAGTTTTTAAACTCTAAGGATTAACGATGAATAACATGGTAGAAGAGACTGGAAGCGTAATAGGAAAGGGGTTCGAGACGTGGAAGCGGAATTTGAGTATTTGTCTTCCTTTTGTGTTTAGTTTGGTACTAACATCTGTAGTGGGAATTATAATCCTAGGCGTTGCCATACTGGCGGCAATTCCTTCGCTTGTGCCACTGTTCACAAAACTCGATAAAATCACTCCTGATGTTATTCCACAGCTTCTACCTCAAATCCTTCAAAGCATGGGCATAATCATAATTGCCATTATCGCCACGATAATTTTATGCATGCTGATAGACGCATTTTTCTGGGCTGGTGCTATCGGTATGGCGAAAGAGGCGACAGAAACGGGACGTGCTAATATCTCGCATATGATAGAATATGGAAAAAGGAAGTTCATAAGTCTGTTCTTCACTGACGTTATCATTGGTTTGATATCTCTTGTTGGTCTTGTTTTCTTAGTCCCGGGCATTTTATACATTCTCCCAAAATTAAGCGTACTTTCCGTGCTACCGCCTGAGGAAGTGATTACGACGTTTGTCGTATTAGGACTGGGGGTTTTGGCTATGATCGTCTACACCTTGATTGTCAGTATAATATTTGCACTTCCTAGATATTCTGTTGTTATAGATGATGTAGGTGCAATAAGGGGTGTTAAAAACGGATTTGAAATTTTTAGGGGTAATAAAGTCGCTGTCTTCTTGCTATGGCTTATTACTTTTGTACTATTTGCAATCGCTGCGGCTTTTGGCGCCATAGAATATGTTGGAGGGCTAATAAGCGCGATACTGTTTGTCATTGTTATCTACCCTTTAACCACTATATGGTGGAGCAGATTGTATTTGAGCATGGTAGAACCTACTGAAGAAAAATAATATCATTAATTGTTGCATTCACTTATCCCGTGGAGAAAAAAGATTTCCGCTTTTTACTGCAAATCATAAATTCCAAATTCCAAATCCTAAACAATTTTGAATTTTGTCCATTTTTCTTCGATTGCAACAATTGATGTTAAGGGGCGCTTAAAAATTAAAGTCAAAAGAGCCCCAAAAATTTATATTTTATATTTTGCAATTTGCATTTTGCAATAACAAAGGAACGAATATGACGAAAATCGCAATCATCGGAAGCGAGCAGAGTGGTAGAAGCGCACTCGCATCAAAACTGGGCAAAAAAGGAAACGTATCAGACGTTACCATCTATGACTTTGCAAAAAGCGGTACCGTGCTCATGACAGTCGATGCCACTGGTTATCCGAAGTCAATAAAACCGCTCGTAACAGCACTAAATCTCTCGGACATTGCGCTTTTGTGCATTCCGCCTACAGGTCTTGACACCTACGCGGGAGAGTGCATCGTTGCGCTTGATCTGCTGGGCTGCAAACATGGGCTCGTGGTTCTGACCAAATCCGATACCTCATACCCGTCGGCACTCGAAGAGTTGAAGAAAAGCATCAGAAATATCACTTCAGGCACTGTTCTTGAGAACTGGGACCAGATCGCCATATCTACTACCACGTTCGAGGGGCTGGAAGAGTTGAAAGGGATGATCGCTTTGATCGGCGAAAGAGTGGATGACGAGCTCGCACGATTGAATGAGCTTCCGCCGCGTGTTGTAATTGACCATGTCTTCAATGTGACAGGCATCGGTTGCGTGGTTCTGGGCATTGTCTGGCAGGGCACGATAAATGTAAAAGACAAGATGACGATGATGCCGGTCGATAAGCCGGTTGAGATTCGGTCGATTCAGATGCATGACGTTGATGTAAAGAATGCGCCGGCAGGTGCAAGGGTTGGACTGGCGTTGAAGAACATCCTGTCAAAGGCGGTGGATCGAGGATACGTGATTTCAAACGACGATATATTAACCACGGATTTCACGTTGAAATGCACGCTTTCTCCGTTCACAAAACGCCTTGATGTTGGTGTTATGCTGCATCTATTCGTAGGGCTCCAGTCAGCACCCGTAAGTGTCGAAAAGATCGTGATGAACGGCGAGGTCGTAGATCACGCTGCATCCGGCAGTGAATGCGTTTTAACGCTTTCCGGTTCAAAGAAGGTTGCATACTCCGAATCGGATAGGTTCATCATTGCCAATCTTGACGAGAAGCAGCGGTTTGTCGGATATGGTTTTCTGTGAT
>JAUWVD010000016.1 GCA_030617585.1 Candidatus Methanophagales archaeon | reverse complement strand
CGGGCTTCTCGCCTGGCTTAACGCCACGAGGATAAAGCCAGAAATCTACTCCGCCTGGCTGCACCACATAGCCTCGCTCTTTCAAGTCATTGTAGACGAGGTATCTCAATCCGAACTCTGGAGAGATGGCCAATGCACGCTTCAAGAACTCGTCCGGACTCATCTCTTTCCCTCCTTCATCTTTTATCTCTATTTTATCGGTTTCAAGCAGGCCAGCAGCTTCTTCGAGTTCTAACCGACCTCTTCTTCTACCGTCCCCTTTTGCAGGGGCATCTGCTTCTGATCCCGCTACTATAACCTTTCCGGCTGAAAATACTCCTTGCATCGTTTCTTTTATTACTGATTTCATTTCTAAAAAGAGATTTTTATTTATATTGAGTAATCCAAATTCTTCTGTCTATTTCACGGGTTAGTTAGTATCACGGAAAAACCGAAAACTTTATATCCCCAATAACAGCTACTATATAGTACTAGTACCCTTGGAAGAGGGGACTATGAAAAGGCAAAATGAAAGCTGCCGCGAAGGGCGGCGGAAAAATGATGGAAAAAGTTAGGGGGTGATAGATGAAAAAATGAAACATATTTATAATTGGGGACGAAAAAATGCGAAGACTATATTGCCATTATTGATTGTTGCAGTGCTATCGGTATCACTGGGGTGTACAGCGGTAACAGCGGCTGAAGAAGACTTTGGAGGTTGTGAGATGTGTCACTCAGATATTGCCGAGACTTTTTCGACTACACTTCACTACACCGGTGCGGGAATGATGAACGAATACGTGAGGCATTCGGCAGAAGCGTTTGGCATAGACATGGATGAATATTATACAAATTTCAACTGTTCTAAATGCCATATCACAACTTGCCAAAAGTGCCATGTGGGATATGAAGCCAAGATGGGGCACGGCGACCAGACTCAAGAGATAACCATAGATACATGTGACCCATGCCACAAACCGAAGCAGACATCGACTTTTGTGGGCGATATGCCAGGACATAAGGAACTGGGACCTCACGGTGATGTACATTATGAGAAGGGACTTATCTGCACGGATTGCCATGGTGCGACAGATATGCACGGTGATGGAACCTACTACAAATCCCTGGATGAGCCAGGTGCAGTAACGGCAAAGTGTGAGGACTGCCACGAAGCTTCTGATATAATGGCGCACACAATTCACGGTGATACACTTGACTGCACCGCTTGCCATACGGGATGGTCTCTGACCTGTACTGGCTGCCATCTGGAAACCAGGCCACCTTATGCTAGTGTATATGACGAGTTCTATCTCGGTGTGGCAGCCGATGGCAAGATAAAGCCTTTCCTTAGGATGGAGTCTGAATATAAGAATGAGACCCATGTAGCGTATGGTGCGTACTTCACGCATACAATAACAAAAGATGCAAAAGACTGCGCATTCTGCCACGAGAACCCAGAAGTGCTCTGTGAAGGTTGCGAGGCGGCTCTTCACGAAGAAGGAGCTTCATTTATACCGCAAGAGATGATAGACAAAATTTTAGCTGTAGATATATCAGCGGCAGCTAAAGCACCAGCGGAAGCGGCAACTGAAACACCAGCAGCAGCAGCGCCCGCGGAAACACCAACAGCAAGACCACCTGGTTTCGAACTGATATTCGCAGTGATTGCAATTGCAGTGGTTGTAGTTCTTGCAAAGCGGAGACGTTAATTAAAGAAGGGCAAGGGTCTTGGCAGACTTGGTTGGACCCTTTATTTTTTTCTTTTTTATGTTTAACAGAGTGAGAAAGAAGAAGCGATAAAAGATGAACGTAATAAAAGGGCAGGTCAAGCTGGACAAGCAGGATAAAGAACTGCTACAGCTATTACAGGATAATTTCCCGGTGGAGAAAAGACCATGGACTAATTTGGGGAAGATACTCGGTATCCCGGAGGAAGAGGTGCTATCACGCATCCAACGGCTTTCCTCTGATGGCTTTATCCGTAAACTCCGTACGATCCTCGATGCCAAAAAATTGAATACATGTTCCTCTACTCTGATGGCGATGAAAGTGCCAGAGGAGAAGATGGAAGGGGTTGTCAATGTCGTTAATGAATACATGAGCGTGACGCACAACTATCGCCGTGAGCATGACTACAATCTCTGGTTTACTGTTACAACGTGCGGTGGTAAAGATTTAGGAAGCACGGTGGACGAGATAAAGAGAAGAACCGGAATCATGGAGCACGACATCTTAGACCTCCCTACTACCGCTGTGTTTAAGATAGACGTCCGGTTTAAATTCACCAATGGCGGTCTAAAAGCGATGACCGGGAACTCTAACGGAAATTCTAACGGAAACACTAACATGAACAATGCGGATAAGATAAATAAGGCTATTATACACAGCACGCAGGAAAGAATACCCTTAGTGAATGAGCCATTCGCGGAAATAGCAAAGGAGACGGGGATAAGTCAGGACGAAGTGATCGCGCGGTTACAGGAGCTGATAAGTGTGGGTGTTATCAAGCGATTAGGTATTTCGGTCAACCAACGAAAGGTAGGCATCGTGGCTAATGCGGTAGTGGCGTGGAAGGTGCCTCGAGAGCAGGTGAAACGCGTTGGGAATATGCTGTCTACATATAAAGAGATAACTCACTGCTACGAACGAGTGACCGTGCCCGGAAAGTGGGAACACAATTTGTTCACTGTCATTCACGGTTACAACCGTGAATCAGTAGAAGAACTTGCTAAAATGATGTCTGAAGCCGTTTGCATCTCTGACTATCTGGTCATGTTCAGTAACGGCCAATTTAAACGGACAAGTGTTATGCATCCATACTAAACTAAACTAAAAACACAAAGTAAGAAAGGGTGAGGGAGTTCATCCCTCTTCTACTTCCTCTCGGTCTCTTAGACTTCCTCTTTTAGTTCCTCCGCACCTTCAACCACTTTCTCTTTTAGTTCCTCCGCAGCCCCACCGAGTTCATCTTTTAGTTCCTCTGCAGCCTCACCGACTCTCTCTTTTAGTTCCTCCGCAATCGGAGCGGTTTCTTCGCCCTTAACTTCCTCTGCAAATCCCTCTTCTCCAGCCTCAACATCCTCAGCGATTTTTTCTTCCTCTTCCTTAACCTCTTCTATGCAGCCCATAGACATCGCCATAACTAAGATTGCTACAACAATGCCCGCAAAAATTATAGCTCTTCTCTTTTCCATAATAATCACCTCCTAAATTCTTCCCGCCATTAATTAAGTCCACTACAAAGCTCCTGCCCATTTACATCACCGTATTAATTTAATTTATTAAATTTAATTTAATAGTGTATAACTACCTATATCTATATAAATTTTAAAAATGCTTATATCATGTTGTGAAGAAACCGGTATCATCTCCTGTATCAGGCATCATTTCTTAGTAGTGTGATTTCCACGCGGTCGATAGGGACACCAGGGCTCCTCGGCTAAATAGTCACCTTTTAATTCCGCGGGCTCCTGCAAACCACCGCAGACATCTACGAAACTTGTCAAGCCATATGCTCGTGCGCGACACCCGCCACAGATAGCTCGGTATTCACATATCCTACACTTGCCTTTTAAGCGGTCTAAGTCACGAATCGCTTTTAGTACCGGCGAATTGAACCATATATCTCTAAAAGGTGTTTCGCGAATGCTACCAAGTTTTATAGGTAGATAAGGGCATGGAGTGACTTCGCCAGTGGGATAAATGCGGCAATACGCGAGCCCGGCAATACAGCCTCGTCTCCACTTTTCCAGGCTTAATCCCTTTTGCGATGCGATACGCATGAATTGAGGCGCGCAAACAGGTCTGATGTCAAGCTTATATTTACCGTATGCTATCTTATCGAGGGTATCATCAAGCATCTGCTCATACATCTCCGCCGATATATCCTCTATCGCTTTTCCCCTGCCAGTAGGCACGAGAAAGAAGAGGTGAAAAGAGCGTGCCCCATGTTCTTCAGCCAGCGCCATTATATCATCAATTTCAGCGTAGTTCTGCTGCGTCACTGTTGTATTCACCTGAACGGTTATACCGCGCTCTATGCACGCATCAATACCTTCTAATGCGCGTTTCCATGAATCTTTAACGCCACGAAACGCATCATGCCGCTCTGGAACGGAAGAATCAATACTGATAGCAACAGCCGTTACACCGCTGGATTTTAGTTCCTTCGCAACGGAATCCGTTATGAGTGTTCCATTAGTGCCCATAGCCACTGTCAAACCCTTCCTGGTTGCGTAACGAGCGAGTTCAAAGACATCAGCACGGAGCAGTGGCTCTCCGCCACTTAATATAAGGATAGGCTTGCTTACCGCTACTATCTGGTCTATCAGCATCTTCCCCTCTTCCGTGCTCAACTCCCCCTTCCCTGCCCTTTCTTCTGCATCTATATAGCAGTGAGGACAGCGCAAATTACAAGCGAAGGTCATGTTCCAGGAGATTAGCCGGAGTTGCGGATGTTCTTGGCTATTTTCGTCAGACATGGTAAACCCTCTCAATGTAGATACTTATTTACATATACTATGTATTTGAATAGTAAAAGTGAGAGTGGTGTATACTTCACACCGCCACAGATTGAGCTTTTTCAAACCTCTGAAACTATAGCGTAAGTAAAGAGTCAAGTTCCTGTCATAGAGCTATCAGAGGACTATGTTGGTAATTTCACGCTAAATGAAGAGCTGGTACTGGTTAAAAAACTGGCGGATTTAAATGAGGTTTATATACCATAAAGTTTATATTTGCTTGAACCAAAAATGGTAATGGAAGAAGTCCTCTTATTTTTCGCTTTGATCTTCCCCTGGCTCGTGCTGTTATCCTGCATCTTGCTAGTTCTTGACTTTATCCTCTTGTTAAGGGTAAATGCCAAACACGGAGAGAAGGATAATTTAAAACTCACATTTATCGCCTTTTCCATTGCCTGTCTAATAGTAGTAGTCTCATACCTCATGCTCACTCAATCCTTCGTGAATGATATTTTTTCGTTGAAAGAGGTGTACACATACAGTTCATCGAGCTTGTCCCTCTCGTATAAGATAGGAGACCCATGGATAGGGAGCAGCGGGTCAATGCTCTTTGTAACTTTCTTCTTTGTGCTCGTATATTTTGTGTTCCGGTTTAAAGGATTAGGAAAAGAAAGCAAGACTCGCACCACCACATACAAAATACTGGACATCTTCCTTATCTTCCTCCTTCTCGTCACCTTGCTTCAGAGCCCTTTTGAGCGCCTACCCATGACGCCCCCGGATGGTGTGGGGCTCAATCCACTGCTGCAAACGTTTTGGGTGCTTGTTCATCCGCCCGTGGTCTTTTTTGGTTATGTATTTGTCTTCTTCGCATTTGCACTGACGCTGGCGGGAATGATAACAGGAGAAAAGCAAGAACTAAGAGCAGCTTTAAAACGTTCCCTGTATGCAGCCTGGCTGTTTTTGGCGATTGGGATAGCGCTCGGTGGTTGGTGGTCCTATGAAGTCCTTGGGTGGGGCGGATACTGGACGTGGGACCCGGTAGAGACGGCATCTTTACTGCCCTGGTTTGCTCTCACCGCATACTTTCACCTGCCTGAAAAGAGCAAAGATCTGGCGAAAGAGTTCACACTCATGGTTTCGTTTATTATGATTATCTTCGCCAGCGCTCTTACTCGGGGCGGGTTATTGGAGTCGGTTCATGCGTTTGGGAAATCCCCTGTCGGACCAGTGCTTCTGCTGTTCGCTTTTTGCGTTTTTTTATGCTTCCTTTATCTTGCGATAATAGCGAAAAAACCGCTTTATAGCTTTGATATTGACACTGCTTCGCTTTATTCTGTCTCTATCTTCGCCGCTTACTGGTCGCTGATGTTTTTGTTGGTTATATGCTTCTTCGGAAATGCAGCGCCAATAATCGGTGGCATTTTCAGCGAGAACCCCATGAGCGCTACAAGTATACAATTTTATAACAATTGGTGCTTCCCCTTCACGCTCGCTTTCGTGGCTGCTTTATTGGGTTGCAACAGCGCGCTGAAATTAGGGCGATATATCATAATAATCGCGACGGTGCTGGGTATTGGGCTAATTTTAGCATTCCTCGGTGGGCCAACGCCGAGTCCGCTGACAAATTTCGGGCTTCCGCTATTAATCGCAGCGGGATTTGCTATCGCTTATAATTCCGCTAAAGTAATGCAAAGGAGGAATTCTTTGCAATTATGGGGCAAAACCATTATTCATCTCGCAATCATCATCATACTAATAGGCGTTTTTGTCACTGCAGTTGACTCTGCTAAGGACCCAAAAAGCTTTCTCGCAGAGCCAAATTCCACTATTGATATTTCAGGGACACAAATAGAATTTGGGAATTTTACTATGTTTACCGATATGGGGAGCGTGTACTATCCACAGCATGGTTTCGTAGGCCCTGAATACACAGCGCTAAAAATGGATGCTCTGATTAAAGAAGGAGGGGATGTCCATCAAGGAACTCTGTGGATGTACTTCTATGCAAATCAGGGGGTCGTATCGGAGCCTTTAATTGTCTCCTCTCTTGCAGGAGATATATATGCCTCTATGCACCCAACAGAATCCAGCTATAATGCCTTATTTTATGGCCTTATGGGCACAGAAATCCAACCGGAAGAGTTTGTCGTCAAGGTAAAGAAGATCCCCCTGATTTGGCTTCTCTGGTTTGGAATAGTGCTAATGGGAATTGGGATGAGTATACTAATCGTCGGAGAACTAAAAAGTAAAAAATAAAAACCAGAGAATTTATTACATCTCTTTATGTTTCTCCGGTGGATGACAGACCATACAGGTTTCTGCCGTAACGTCTACATTATGGTCGTCGTGACATGCCACACACTCATATCCCGCATAACTGGGGCTCTCGTAGGCAGTGTACTCACTGATTTCATGTGCTGTGTGCTTGATTGTCTTATGGCAATTAAAGCACATGATAGTGGGGTCACCGATATTCTCTAATACTTTCATGGCTTCTTCTCCATTATGGCACTCCAGACAATATTCATTCTTGGGAGACGCCGGTGGCATTTCTTCTATCTCCTCTGCCATCTCTTCAAATTCCTTTCCTTCCATTATCCCTTCCGCATGATGAAGGGCATGTCCCATATACATGAACATTTCCAGGCCATGAGGTTTATGGCAGTCATGACAATCCACTTCTGCGTGCGGCGAGACCATCAGAGAGTCATAAAAAGGCTGCATCTCATGGCAGTTAGAAGCACAGCTCTCCGGTTTGTGCATCTCTTCCATCATTGCAGGCATTATAACCACCGCACCAATCACCGCACCGATGATGACAGCGAGAGTAACCACTACGACCAATCCAATAATCACCTTCTCACCCAGTTCCATACTCTACCCTCCTAAATGTACTTTTCACTTTCATTTTTATATCACTACTCCAAAAGGTATTAATCACCTTTTAGCAAGGAGGGTATATAAACTTTTCGCTTTTTTACATCACGAGAAAGAAAAATTAGAAAGCTTTATATAGGGGAAAATATCATTTAGTGAAGTGGTGATGCAAATGGAAATATTAGGAAGAATACGCGGATTCGCGTTTAATCCGGCAAAGGAATTCGGAGCGGCAAAGAAAGACACGCTCATGGATGCGTTCAAGTATTATATCCTTTTGCTGGCAGTTCTAGCGGCAATACTCGCAATTGTAATGGCAGTGGCGGTATCAGTAGTGGAATCAATGGTTGAATTGCCGATGTTAGGTGGATTCGCATTTCTGCTCGGTGCAGTGACTTTTGTGGATATACTGATCATAGGATTCTTCGCAGCGCTCTACGTCATAGTATGGCTTCATATTTGGGTGTACTTGTTTGGCGGTAGAAAGGGGTTAAAGGAGACTGCAAAAGCGGTTACGTATGGTGCAACGCCGTGCTTGATATTAGGTTGGATTCCCGTAGCGAACGTCATCATCGGCCCGATATGGTCAGTTCTAGTGATAATTAACGGTGTGATGGAGCTCCAAGAGCTTTCGCCTGGAATGGCTATTCTTGCTATAATCGTTGCAATCTTAGTGCCCGTGATAGTAATTGTCGCAGTCCTTGCCGCGCTTGCTGTCCCCATGATGCTCTAAACTAAACTAAATGTCATCACAGCTTAACGTTAAGCTCTTCCTTTAGTGTCTTGAGTACAAGCTCTGAATCCACCCGTTCCACACCTGTGATTCCTTTTAATTTCTCTATAATAGAGCCACATTTACCATGTCCTATGCACTTGGAGATGACGAGTAGATCAAAATCACCAGTTACATGGTGAACGCAACAACTCGCTTCTATCTCCGCCATCTCTTTCCCAACCTCTTCGATATTATATTCCTGCTTGATTTTTATCTTGGAGATTAGCGTAACCATGCCGATCTCAGAGGTATTAAGAATAGTAGTATAGCTACAAATGATACCTTTCTCCGTTAGCTTTTTCACTCTATCGCTTACAGTGGCAGTGCTTACGCCTATGCTCTGCGCAATCTTAGTGAAAGATTTACGAGAATCCAACTGCAGTTCCTCCAGTATCCTTTTATCTAAATTATCCATGCTATCCTCCTTTAATGCGAGCAACAATGACATTTATCTTAGGTGTATATATAATATATAACGTAGATAGTTTGTATTTATTTTATTTTTAATGTGTGAAATATGCTACTACCTCCGTTTTTGCAACAGAATCAATCATGACGAACCCGTATCGTTCGAACTGAACCACGTTTCCGAGTTCAGAAGCGATCAACGGCTCGCCTATGCCTTCGTCTATTCCTTCTGGTCTCTTTACCCGAACTTTTATATTCTGGGTGGGTGCCCATTGGATAACTGGTACTTCTGGTTCGGGATCTATAACCTTGGCCCGTAATGGGTTAACGGACTCTATTTCCACAGTGCAGAGGTATTTCAGCCGTAATTTCTTTTGCCCCGCTTCTATCTTCGCGAAATCATCGCCACTTATGTAAACGGTATCACCGGTTCGTATCTCCCGGTAATCCGCTCTAGAAGGATGTTTCAAAGCTTTAACTACGAAGGAATCGCTATCCTTTAGCTTCATCGCTTTCGGGTTACGCACAAAGAAATATCGCGATGCGTGTGCATCCACGGCTTTCCGGTTCTCCGCGTACAAATTCTTCATACTCACCGCTATGTCCGTTTGTGTAACGCCGATAGAGATAAAGAACTTACGAATCGCTTCTGACCGAAACCCTCTTCTACGTAGTGCTTTTAGCGTTGGGAGCTGCGGATCGTCCCAGCCGCCATATTCACCGCTTTCTATCTGTTTCCTTAGCTCGGACGTGCTGAATTTACCGAATTCTTGCATCTTTATCCTACCCCAGAGTATTGTTCTTGGATATTGCCAGCCGAGATAGTCATATAAGAACTGCTGCCTCTGTCCCGATTTCATCAGGTCCTTGCCCCTTATTATATGCGTTACACCAAGCAGATGATCTTCTATCGCAGATTCGAAATCCAATGTTGGCCATACCACATATCTGCTGCCAACCCTAGGATGATCTTTTTTTAATATTCGAAATGCAACCCAATCTTTTAAAGCTGGGTCCGCACTTGTCATGTCCGTTTTTATCCTCAGAACCGCTTCCTTCTCTTCATAAGCGCCCGTTAGCATCTTCGCCCAATTGGCCATATTCGCCATAACGCTAACATCTCTATGAGGGCAAGGTTCTTCCCGCTCTTTGTATACTTTGAAAGCATCAGAAGTGCAAAAGCAGACATAAGCCGCGCTTTTTCTTAGCAGCTCCTCGGCATATTTGTAATATATATCTATACGGTCAGATGCCACTACCACTTCGTCTGGTTCAGCATCTAGCCATGCGCAATCTTCAAGGTACCAATCATAAGCATCTAATAACGGGCGCTTTACGACCGGGTCTGTATCATCAAACCGCAGAATGAATTTGCCTTTATACCGTTTCGCATATTCGGAATTTACTATTATGCCCCGGACACTGCCAAGCGTTGCAGCACCGTTTGGATTGGGTGCGAATCGCATCACAACTCTTTCGCCTTCTGTAAGTTGCAGGTCTGGTAGTCTCACTTCCTGTTTCGCTTTCTCTTTTGGCTCTGCTACTAATTCGGGTGCTAGCTTGGTCAATTCCGCTATTCGCTCTTCCTTGCTCATTGATTCTATACGCTTTATCTCTTCTTTTACCAGTGCGTACACCTGTTTCGCATCCTTTCTCAATTCCGGATTCTCACCGAGGATCTTCTTCAGCACGGAATCCACCTTCGGCGGTTTCTCATATCTTACTGCATTCTGCAGGGCGGATTTCCTTATCCTTGTTAGTGTCTCTTCCATTGTGCTCTACTGATTCTTTATAATTAAAAAATAAAAAGCCGCATTATGCGGCTTCAACTCAGTTATCTACTATTTCCAGCCAATTCTTCCATGCTTCTTCTATGCTTGCTTTAGAGATGCGTGTTAGCCGTATCGAATATGGTTCCGCATCAATTCCACTGCACCCTGTTTCCAGGTCACTTGCTGCTGCGAAGAAGAGGTACTTACCGCTATAGACGTCATCCGGCACTATGAAGTCGCCAGAGAAGTTGTACGCATCGCTCAGAGATATATCGGGCATACGTGTCCCTATTATGAAGGTCTTTGGTGTAGGGTCGATCAATCCATAGGAGATCGCTATTCTGCTCTTCTCTGCCCCCTTAGATATTTGATTATTCTTGACCGAGACATTGTAGACAAAGACATCTCCGGGTGTGTACGAATTTTTGTTTGTACTGACCTCAACACTAATAGATACACAGGGTTCGCATGGACAATTTTTTGCACAGTCATCTATTCCATCAGCATCCTCGTCTCCACACAGGCCTGGATCATCTGGATACGGATCGCAACCATCAGGAACACCGTCTCCGTCTCTATCACAAACGCCTCTACCCAGTAAGTTTCTTATTCCATCGGCGAGGTCAGAGCCGGGATCTGCGGAAGTGAACTGTGTGCCACCTGTACTTGATGCCAAAACCTGAGCTAACGATACCATTGTGTCGTGTTCAGCATCCGTGCACTCACTAGTTTTCGAGCATATGACTGGGGAAACTCTCACATTATTTGCCTTTGCAGATGCTATTGCGTTCGTTATTGAAGTCTGATCATCAGAAGTAATCGGACATCCGCTATCTGGGCCCTCGTCACTCATAGGTATGATTATTCTTGTCGCACCAGCACGCCATGAATACTTCTCTGCGATATCCTGTGTTGCCGGTCCCCAATCTTCCTGATGATTTGAAAGGGGGTTGCTAACCATCTTTTTGACATAATCAGAAGTGCAAGGTCTGTTCTTTGTGATTCCAACTATCTTGTAGGTTATGTTTATCCCTTGGCTCTGGAGATCACTAATAACTGTTTCAATCTTTGAACACAGCGCACTGAACTCATCATCCATTGAACCCGAAGTATCCATTATGAATACTACGTCACCAACGCCCCCACCGAGACATGGGCATCCGCAATTCCATTCTTGACCTGGATCATCTGGACAGTTGTCAACGGCATCGCACACACCATCTTCATCTGCGTCTGGACATGAAAGCTGACTGTTGCTTGTTAGCTGCACGACATTTGTGCCATTGGCATCCATCACAAAAATCTCATTGTCGCCATCTCTATTCGAGGCAAAGGCAATCTTACCAACCAGATCACCCGTAGCAGCAATGCCGATTGGAACTTTGGACATATCTATATCGTTAGCAATAGTGGTACTAATATTCTCATTCCCGGACATAACTGACGGAACCATTAAAGCAGACAACAATAATATCGCTGCTATTGTCATCGCAAATTGTCTTTTCATTTTTTTCATATCACCTCCTATAATTTTATAACAACTGAAAGTCGCATATAATTGTAATGCTTCATGTGTGTTAAGTTTTTCGGTGCTTCCAATATATGCTTTATCTCGCCTAAGGTGCATAAACAGTTTATAGCAACACCCTTTTATCTCATTCTCAATCGGAACCATTTTTATATGAAACTTTATCTACGAACTCAGCGTTCTCTGCGGTAAATGAAATGTTTTGTGACAATGTCAAGCTAAATAAATATTCAGCGCAATTTCTGCATCCGTATTGTCCTCCCCAATCACTGCAGCCACCTATCCCAAACAACTTTGTACTGCAAACCTTTATATAGTG
>JAUWVD010000083.1 GCA_030617585.1 Candidatus Methanophagales archaeon | reverse complement strand
CATATCCCTGAGCATATCTACGTTTTCCTTGTTGTTTGTCTCTGATACGGGATACTTTTTCATTTTGTTTTTGTATATAACGTATAACTTCTACCTATAAATTTAATTTAGGACGCAGATTTACACGGATTTACACTGATTTAATTTCTTCTGCGTTAATCTGCGTTAATCTGTGTCAAAAATTAAGCTTTCTTGTATTTTAGACTTACCTTGCCTTAAAGTAAGTTACATTCTCTATTTCATCCATATATATTCTTTCGATGCATGCTACTGTTTCTCCGCCTACCCAATCTGGATGCGGTTTCAAAAGTTCTAGGTCGAAGATTCGTTCCCAGCTCCGCATGAGTTCTTCCTTAACGGAGGATGAAGGCGGCCAATTTTCCCAACATATTTTTATTCCCGCCCTTTCACAGCGGTTGTCCCAATTGTCACACTCCTCTTCTGACAGAGTCAGATACCAACAATTAAGAACTGCGTGCCATGCTCCAAAATCTGACAATAATACTCTATCCTGGCTGACGACAAATTCAATTCACACTCCGGATGTATCACGAGTTAAGTGCCCACTTCGCCGCAAATCGGGTTTTGGGTGGTACCATGCCCATATAGGATATTTGCTATTAAAAACCGGCGCTTTCTTTATGACGGGGAAAGCGTTGAAGAAATTTGTGGCGCTTTTATTTAGCACGACATCTTCATACGGAGTTCTATCATTTAATTCTGATGAAGGCATGTTTAAATTGCATTCAATCTGAATAAAGAGGATCTTCTCTGCACTTTCTTTTGTCGGGACCGAGAAATTAAAGAGTTGAAAGCTCCCCAAGTTCCCATCTCCACTGGCTATTCTCCCGCTCATTTTTTCTCACTTCCACTGCCTTATTTGCTTCAAAGCACGTTTTGCTTCTGGTTTTCGGCATGCCTATTTTTTATTCTCACTATTTTTATTTGTTTTCAATATTGGAAACGGTTGCCCTGCTCATTCATATCGTATCTTTTAGCTCCATTTCACCATGTCTAAAAATTAAGTTGTAGAGACACTAGCCTTTAAACCCTTGAATATCAATAGCATCGTTAAAGAAGCGATTATAATGCAGGAATCTTCTGCTACTAACAAGGATATAGAGATAAGCACGAATTTAGCTGACCTGCCCGACATAGTTGGTGACGCAGAACGAATAGGACAGGCAATAGGCAATCTATTAAACAATGCAATAAAATTCTCGAAAAAATCGGGTAAGGTGATTATTGAAACTAAATGTTTGGATATAGAGGGGAAAGAAAATATTCTGTTCAGTATAACCGATTATGGAATCGGGATCTCAAAAGCAGATCACAAGAAATTGTTCAAGCCGTTCTCGCAAATTGATACTTCTTTGGGTAGGGAACAAGCGGGAACGGGCTTAGGCTTAGCTATTGTTCGCGGTATTATCCATGCACATCGCGGGAAGGTCTGGATAGATAGCGAATCAGGTAATGGCACCACCTTTTATTTCACTATTCCAACAGGACAAAAAGTCACCGAAAAAGAGGCTTCATATATCAGATAAAAAATAGCGCCGAGAGCCAGGGAAATTATTTAGCTCACCCCAGCTTGCTCGCTCTCTGATCTCGACAGTAGAGGAAGAAATAAGGCGATCGAGACTATTGTAGGATCGCTCCCACGTCCTTTAGTCTCCCCTGCAAATCTTTTCCTCGTTCTGTAAGTCCGTAGATCGTCCCTAGTGCAGGGTCCTCGATTTTTTCTACAAAGCCACGCTCCTGGAGTTTGGCAAAATATTTCTCGAAACTCCACCAATCTAAATAAGCCTTTTTCATAATGCGTGTCTTCTTCGCCCTTCTTCCTTCATCTGATATTACGCCCAGTATGTCCAAAATAAGTTCCCATCTGCTCCTTTGCATTATTCTTCTACCGCTCATCTTTCCACCACCCCGCTTTATACAGTTCTCATATATGGTTACCTTATAAAGCAACACTCTATAAAAAGCTTTTCGGTTTTTACCGTATCGTTACCCTAATGGGTTACCTTATAGCCAAAAAGCAGCACATTTTTATCCCGTTCTGCTACCAAAACCGGTAGCCGTAAACCACAACCTTTTTATAGCCCTGTGTATATAAAATTTTAGTAACATCTAAAATAAAATGGGTGCCGAAGAAGGAACTTTCAATAGGATAATTGAAGCTATACAGGACATAGGTGAAACTGGAGCAACTATTGACGAACTTTCAGAGATTGTGCATTTAGAACGGCATACGTTATCCAAATATTTGGGCCAGTTGAGGGCGGATGGGCGTCTATCATACAAAAGAATAGGCAGAGCAAAAGTATGGTTCGTGAGCAAAGCGCCTTTACAGCACATTTTCAGATTGAGCGAAGATGAAAAGACGTACACAGAGAAGATTTTATCGCGCATATTGTCTGATATGCCCGAAGGGGTTTTGGTTATGGACTTTGATTACAATATCCTGTTTATGAATCGGCATTTGATTACCATTTACGGCGACTGTATCGGGCAGAAATATTATCACGCTATCTTTGATACCTTACCTGAAAGTCCGATTCAAAGTGAAATAGGGGCCATTAGGGATGGCAAGGAGGAAGAAATTGAGTATCAAACGAGTGATAAAAAAGGTAGGACGCTGGAGATAAAAGCAAGAAAAGCGAAAAATCCTGACGGTTCTTCCTCTATTATTGTTCTTATCAGTGACACGTCAGAAAAAGTTAGAAGAGAAGAGCGAATAAAACATCTTTCTGAATTGCATAGACTCCTTGGTGAGTCTGTTAACCGATCATATACAATGGATCAGCTATGTTCAACTATTCTCGAAAACGTGCGTAGCGTAATTAGTTACGATATGGGTGATCTATTGATCTACAATCCGGGAACTGATACGCTTGCTTGCTCTGCAGAGATAGGTTATCCGGACGCGGAGGAAAACGGGCGTAAAGCAGAAGTTGAAAACTGGAAAAAAAGTGTTGTGAGGGTGGTAAACCAGCGCAGAGGACCTGCATTTATCGCGTTTGATAAAGACGAAAGAAACGATGAGAGTGATGAGCTTACCAGCTCAACCAATAATCTGGCGCAGGAATACAATCTTCAAGAGATGTATGTGGTCCCTCTAAGGACCAAAGGGGAATCTCATGGTGCATTATTAATCCTTACAGGATCCGGAAGAAAGCTATCGGAGGAAGATAAAAGTTTGATTGGAGGGGTTTCAGAAGAGATCGCGGGTGGTATTGCGAAAATCAAAGCCGAACAAGAGTTGAGAGTCAAGGTAAGTGCTATTGAAATTTCTATCAATCCTGTTTTCATGGCTGACATGGCAGGTAAGCTAACGTATGTAAATCCCTCATTCTTGGAGATGTGGAGCTATGATACAGAAAAGGAAGTGCTGGGGTGTTCATGCACGGAGTTCTGGAAGCAACGAGCTGATGTGGATATTCTGGCGGAGGTGCTGGGAAAGGGGAGCTGGATAGGCAAATTAATAGGAGTGCGAAAAGACGGTTCTGAATTCAAAACTCGTTTATCCACTTCGTTAATATTGGGTACAAAAGGACCGCTCCAATTTGTAGCTGTTGCGGAGTCCCGTTTTGCGTCTAACAATAAAAAGGTGAAGTAACCATGACTAAAACCGTGATGGTGGTGGATGATGTACCCGATGTGTTGACATCTATCGTGCAGATTTTAGATGCAAACCAGTACAAAACAATCAAAGCGAAAGATGGGCAAGAGTGTTTAGAGGAATTAAAGGTAGAAATACCAGATGTTATCCTGCTGGATATAATGATGCCCGGGTTGACAACCCAGGAAATATTGAACAATATAGACAGAGATCGTAGATTAGCAGAGGTAAAGATTATTTTCATGACCGCTATTCATTTCCTGGAAGCGGAGGAGCGAGGTTTGCTTGCTTCGCAGCGGGTTGTGGATTTCATTGAAAAGCCATTTACTATAAAGCGAATGCTGGATGCAATTGAGAAGAACACATAGCGCGTTTTTTATGCGGCATTGATATTCCCAAGACGTGATACAATATTTATAGGGAAAATAGGAAAAAACCGAAAAATTTATATATGCTACAAATGTAGGAAGGTTTATAAAAAAGTTATTGTAAATAGGAAGTATAGGTGAGATAAATGGGAGAAGAAGCGAAAGAGGAATTTGAGCCGAAGATAGTCGGATTTACCTGTAATTGGTGTACATACGCGGCAGCAGACCTTGCAGGGACGTCACGTAAGAAATACCCGCCGAACAGTCGAATAATAAGGCTTATGTGTTCCGCGAGGTTAGATCCGATGTTTGTGCTCAAGGCGTTACTAAATGGTGCGGATGGTGTGTTCTTTAGCGGCTGCCATCCAGGGGAGTGTCATTATATAAAAGGGAATTTCTATGCCAGGCGCAGGATAGCGGCGATACGGACAATTCTGAAGCAATTTGGACTTGACGACCGATTTAAATCGTACTGGATAAGCGCATCAGAGGGCGAGAAGTTTGCAAATACGATGAAGTCTCTGACGGAAGAGGTGAAGGAACTGGGACCCAATCCAATGAGAGGTAAGATAATATGAAAGGCGCAGAGCTAAAACATGGGGATTTAGAGGGGCTACTTAAGGGATTGCTCGAGAAAGGTGTCGTGGATTGTCTGATAGTGCCACATAGAGCGGGAAAAAGTGTATCCTACATGCTGGTAAAAGATCCGGATAAGATAGAATCGTCGACATCTGCCATTTTCGCGCCCTCGTTCAGTGTGAACGCAGCAAATCTTGTTAAGGGCTGGACGATAAAGGAGAAAGTAGGTATAGTGGCAAAGCCGTGCGAGATAAGGGCAGCGGTAGAATTGATAAAACTGAAGCAACTGGATAATGAAAGTGTGCTGCTAATAACTACGGATTGTTCGGGCGCATACACGAACCAGGTTTATAGAGAGCACTATGCCGAGATAGGAGACCAGGCGGACAGCGCGAAGATAAAGGAATTGGAAGATAAAGGGATAACAATAAGAGAAGCCTGCGCAATATGTGAAAATCGGCTCGCTGATGTCGGGGATATTATAATTGCAAGAGGTGCAGGCGAGGACTTAGTGGTTGCGGGACTAACGGAGAAGGGCGAGGGAGCGTTAACCGCATTAGAGCTATCGCTGGAAGATAAAGATTTAGAAAGAGCGGCGGAAAAAGAGAAGATAGCGGCGGAAGCGAAGGCGAAGTTAGCTAGCTTGCCAGAGCTAAACAGCCTGGACGCATTGGAGGAGTTCTTACAGGACTGCATAGTGTGCAAGAACTGCCGAGATGTGTGTCCCGTATGCTATTGCAAGGAATGTTTCTTCGATCAACCTTTGGGTGACCCAGTAGGAGGGGATCTGCTGAATTTAGCAGAGTTAAGAGGTGCGATAGGATTGCCAACGGGTCAGTTGTTTTATCACCTCACGAGGGTTTATCACGTAAGTACGACATGTGTGGCGTGTGGAGCCTGTGAAGATGCCTGTCCAAAGGACATACCATTGACGCGGTTCTATCCGGTGATTACGCAGAAAGTGCAGGAGATTTTCAAGTATGAGCCCGGAAAAGACGTTGATGAGCCGTTACCATTCACTGCATACGAAGAGGAAGAGCTGGAAGAGTGCTTAAGATAAAATGATAAAGACTTGGGAACTGGACCCGAACTTTAAAGAAGAGATAATGAACGAACGTGGGGGCGAGCACCTCACGGCATGTTTCCAGTGTAGCACGTGCACGATAGGATGCCCCATCACCGAATACGTTCCGAGTTACAATCCGAGGAAGATCATTCAGATGAGCCTATTGGGAATGCGGAA
>JAUWVD010000015.1 GCA_030617585.1 Candidatus Methanophagales archaeon | reverse complement strand
GGTTATCTCTTTATATCTTTTGATACCGTTACAGCAATAAAGGATGTTATAGTAGTGGATATTAAGCTGATACGAGAACAGGCTCGGGCTGCATCAGCTCAAAAATCAGTGGATTGTTGAGCAATTGCTGACTACGGGCGTGACGGGATTTGAACCCGTGATTTGCAGCTTTCTCCCTTTTTTTTTGATCGAACTTATGCGACAAATTTGTTAGGAGGCTGCCGCCATATCCTAGCTAGGCCACACGCCCAACGGAAACTTTCAACCTTAGGAGAAAGAAAAGTTTATTAAAGAAAAACCCTTTTCTTTTTTTGTTAATGCTTTTCACTCAATGAATGCGATCAGCATTTCTTACTATATATAGATATGACGGAGTTGCAAAAAAGCCTGGAAAAGGCAGCGGAGATAATAAAAAGGCATGAATATGCAAGAGTGATTTCGCATTACGATGCCGATGGGATAACAGCGGTGGCGATTATTTGTACGGCCCTGCTTCGAAGAGGGATACAGTTCCATGCAACTATCGTAAATAAGGTAGAACAGACACTCATAGAAGACTTAAATGAGGGGCTCGTTATATTCTGCGACATGGGCACGGCACACACGGATTTGATATTAGAGCATCTTAAAGAGAAGGATGTGGTAATTATAGATCATCATGTACCATTAACATCTGTCCCAATTCCGACATCCCCTACATCATCCTTTGTACTCGTAAATCCGTATTGCTCTAGCGAGCAGAAAGAAGAAATAGGCGGTGATATTTGCGCCGCAGGTATCTCTTATCTTCTGGCAAGGTGCTTATCAACTGACGCTAATAATAACATAGATCTTGCAGGACTCGCGGTAGCGGGGTCATTAGGGGATAAGGTGGCACTGGATAGCGGAATAAACAAATTGATTTTGGACGAGGGAATAAATGAGGGCGTTATCTCGGTTAAAAACGGGCTAAAGCTCGGTGACGGTAAAATACGTGATTTGATTATTTTCGCGACCGATCCCTACATTCCACTTGCAGGTAAGGATGAGTGGGTGGATGCCTTTTTGGATAAGATAGGTATAGAAGGCGATAAGGACATAAACGATTTAGATGCAGGCGTGGAAAGGCAATTAGCCGATGCTTTGTTAGCGCTATCGAAAGAATCATCAGCCCGCATCAGTGAGGACGCCCTGGTAGGAGACACGTACATTTTAAATTCCGAGGTGGTGAAAAACAGCCTGGATTTTATGCGATTGGTGGATGCTTGTGGTCGGTTTGGAAAAGCAGGTATTGGGATAGGGCTGTGTCTACGAGATGCGAAACTGATAGAAGATGCAACTTCGTTACACATGCAGTTTCAAAGCAAACTTGTTTCCGAGTTGGGTAGAATAGAAAGAGAGGCAGAAGTTCTAAAAGAGCTACAAAATATGTTCTATTTCTATGTGCACGAGACGGGCGTAACTGGCGTTTCGTCTGGGATCCTAGCCGAATATCTACACATCGAGAAGCCGGTAATTGCGTTAAACAAGAAAGATGGAGTGGAGAACGGTAAAAAGTCGGATACGAAAGTATCCGCACGATGTAATAAGAAACTTGTTGCAGAAGAGGGTGGAATAGACCTGTCCAAGGCGATGGAGCAAGCATCGAAAGAAGTAGGTGGCTTTGGTGGTGGACATCCGGTTGCCGCGGGTGCGTCCATACCAAAAGGGTCCGAAGGAGAGTTCATAGCCGCTCTCGATCGGATATTAGGCGAGCAAAACGCTAGCTGAGTTTAGATGCCTCCCTTGTATCTGCACAAAAATCGGTGGATCTTTTTTTGAACCGACAATGTAAAACAAGAAAAAATAAAAAAAATATGAGAAATGGCTAGCTAAAGAAATCACAAAATTTGAGAGGTTTAGTTTACCAATGTGTGCTTATTATCCTAAATCAAAAGTTGAAATTAACGGGTTTACAGCAAAAAATTATGATCTATTATTGGACTTTGTAACCTTTGGTGTATATTCCTCGCTCATAAAAAAAGCGATTCGGTTAATGTCTATCAAATCTAACGATATGATTATTGATTTAGGTGCGGGCACTGGTAGGAATGCATGCTTGATGATGACGTATCTCTCTACAAAAGGAGAGTTGATAGGACTGGATATTTCTAACGCGATGATCGCCCAGTTTAAAAGGAAATGTGCCGGTTTAATCAATGCTAAAATTATCAATCAAAGGATTGATAAACCGTTGCCCTATGAAGATGAGTTTGACAAGGCTTTTATCTCTTTTGTATTGCATGGATTCCCGCAGGAGGTCAGAAGACAAATCATCAGAAATGCCTTTAAGGCATTAAAAAAGCATGGTGAATTTTTCATCTTGGATTACAACGAGTTTTCATTAAAGGAAATGCCTTCTTATTTAAAGATCCCTTTCAAGCTCATAGAATGCCCTTATGCATTTGATTTTATTGAAAAAGATTGGCAACAAATATTGGCCGAAGAAGGATTCAACCATTTTGAGAAACATCTCTTCTTTGGTGGATATGTAAGACTCCTTAGGGGAGTGAAAGTATGCACTCATGATTAATTAAAACATGAATGAAAGACGTGGCCGGAAATGCTAAAGCTCATAGTACAAAACGAAAACTTAAATAATAGAAAACGTTCTAAGTTAACAGCAATACAATATATTAAAATTAAAATAAAGAAAAATGAGCACTAACTCCTCACGAGCACAAGACCCACTAACTATTTTGAACTCCGTGTTCAATCACCACTCTTTCCGCTCACGCCAGGAAGAAATAATTAGTAACGTATTAGCCCAAAAGAACACTTTAGCTATTTTACCTACGGGAGTTGGTAAATCCATCTGTTTCCAAATACCAGCATTGATATTTGACGGTTTAACAGTGGTTGTAAGTCCATTAATCGCATTGATGAAGGACCAGATAGACAATCTAAAGAAGCACGGCATCTTTGAAGCTGCATATATCAATTCCATGCTCAATCAAGCCACGAAAGAACGGATACACAAGCTTTTAAAAGAATCAAAATTGAAGATGCTCTATGTTGCTCCCGAAACATTCGTAGATAATAAACTGATGAGTATATTGAAGACCTGCAATATCAGTTTAATAGCAATAGACGAGGTGCATTGCATTTCCGTCTGGGGACATAACTTCAGACCGGATTATTTACGGCTACAGCAGGTGATCGCGGATTTACACAATCCACCACCACCCGTACTCGGATTGACCGCCACAGCCACAAAAACAGTCGAAGAGGACATACAAAAGCAACTGGGCATCAAATGTGACGTGTTTAAAGACAGTTTTGACCGAAAGAACCTGCTATTTTCCGTTATTCCTATGAAAAACAATAATAGGAAAGAATTGAGTTTGAAACGACTTTTAGGACAACTCAAAGGCTCCACTATCGTTTACGTTAATTTCACAAAAACCGCGGAATGGCTGGCCACATATTTGGCCGATTCGGGATTGAGCGCATCGTATTATCACGGACAGATAAGGGATAGTGAAGAGAGGAAAAGGGTACAGAACGATTTCATAAACGGGCGAACGCGAATCGTAGTCGCCACCAATGCCTTTGGTATGGGTATTGACAAAGAGGACATAAGGGCGATAATACATTATAATTTGCCGAAATCTATTGAGAACTATTATCAAGAGGTAGGTCGTGCAGGGAGAGACCAGAATATCTCTAATTGCATCTTGCTATACTCAAAAGGCGATGAAATCCAGTTACGGAAGTTGATTCAGCGCAATACGCCTTCGACAAAGCAAATTGAAGCTGTGCTCCATCTGTTGACACAAGGAGAGGGCGATTTGATTTATGTGAATGTGAAGCGGCTAGCAAACGAGTTGACGCTGGACGAAGTCCCCATTAGACTGATCTTACATAATCTTGAGCGGCTGGGCGCGCTAAAAACGTATTTCAAGATTTTCAAACGCGCAGTGGTGAGTGTGCAACATGCTGATTTTGGATCGCTAAAATATCGCCATGAGGCGGAGAGGATATATAAAAATGCGTATTTTAATGCGTCCTTGAATAGGTGGATGGACCTGGACCTGTTGAGTAGTGCCGTTCAAATATCCGTTCCGCGGATAAACAATGTGTTGCGTGAGTTGAAGACCGCAGGCATGATAGAACTTGTAGAGCGTGATTTCTGCACGCCTGTCAAAGTCTACCCGGGCATAAAGGATGTGGACATAATGGTCCTTCATCAAATCCTTCTCCGATTAGAGACGAACAGCATGAAAAAGATAGACACGATAGTGGAATATGTAGAGAGCAGTGAGTGCAAGAGGAAGTTCATTTTGAATTATTTCGGTGAAGACTATGACGGAGATTGCAATGCCTGCAGTGTTTGCAATCCGCTTTTAAGTCTTATTGGCGATGGTTTTGAGCGTAGCACCGAACCACAACCTGACTTGAGCCCAGCTACCGGCGAAGAGGAGTTATTAGATGAAAGTGCCAAAATCACGTTTAGTATCCTCGAATTGGTAAGAACTCTGGACTTTCACGTGGGTCGAACAGTCCTAGCCAATATATTAATCGGATCGAAATCAAAGCGGATATTGGAGCAGAATCTGCAAGAATCACGCTACTATGGTATCTTGAAAGGATATACCGCAGAGGAAGCAAGAACAATTATTGATCAGATGATAGCAAAAGGATATTTGATTACCAAACAGGGTACTTCGAGCTATCCGAGACCTCAATTATACCTCACGGAGTTGGCCGAGAAGGCGTTAAAAGAGCAGATACCAATAGAGTTGCAGTTGCCCGTGAAGAAGGCGGAAATATGCGAAACATGTAATTTAACCGTGCTGGAGGCGTTGAAGGAGTGGCGGAAACGAATTGCCGCTGAGAACAGTATCCCCGCATATTGCGTTTTTCATGATAGCACGTTAATCGGTATAGCAAACCGCTTACCGAAGACAACTCAGGAATTGCAAACTATAAAAGGGATTGGCGAAAGGAAAATTGAGAATTATGGTGATGAGATATTGAAGATAGTGGATGAAGTAGAATAATAGACATGAAATATTTAAAGAGCGATGAATGGTACCTGTGGAGAAGACACCGCGATAAGAAAAATGATGAAAAAGTTAATCATATATACAGACGGAGCTTGCAGGGGTAACCCTGGACCCGCGGGCATAGGTATTGTGATATGCAATGAATCGGACAAGATAATAAAAGAAGATAAGGAATTCATTGGTAACGCAACCAACAACATTGCAGAATATCGGGCATTGATAAAAGCATTGGAGCTGGCGAACGATTTTTCCGTAACCCGAGTTGAATGCTTTTCGGACAGCGAGTTGATGGTCAGACAACTTAATGGTGCATACCGCGTTAAAGACGAAAAATTAGGCAAGTTGTTTCTTCTGGTAAAAGAAAAAGAGAGGCGGTTTGAAGAGGTAACATATAGTCACCTGCCGAGAGAGGAAAGGCATATAAAAAGAGCAGATACATTAGCTAATCTTGCAATGGATGAGGACAAATTGAGCGAGAGGGTCTATGACAAAGAGAAAGAGAGAAGAAAGGCAAAAGAATTAAAAGAAGATGGTTGGACTTATTTTGTAAAAGGCAAGGAGTTGTTCTCGAAATATAGGGACGATTTATCCTCTGGTCACGTTGAAGAAATCGAAATGTGCTTTAGAAAAGCAATAGAGTTAAAACCTAATCTATGAGCACCACATTACTATTTAGGTGAGCTATTCTATTCAATAGAGCAATATCCTGCTGCAAAAGTAGAATTTGAGATAGTTCTTGAGAATACGCAGGATACTGAGCCGGCTAAGTATTATTTGGGGGAGATTAGACGATTTGAAGCCGGAAATACGCTTCCAAAAAAGTTAGAAGAAGTAAGAACGATGGTAAATAATCCAATATTACTAAATCATGCATTGATAGAATGGCTTGAAAACGCTCTTAGGGATCTAATTCAAGAAGTATTAAGCAGGAAGTATGGAGAGGAATGGTGGTGGGAAGGAGTTGATATCAATACACGAAAGGAATGTGCGGAGAGAAAGCAAGAAGCTCAATTAAAGGAAGAGAGGAAACTATCGGAATTGCTTTTTATTGACTTCCATACCTATGCAGAAATCATCGAGAAGAAAAAGAAAATCTTCACTCCTATCTTGGGGAAAACAGAAATAGATGAGTTGATAAATAGATTGAAAAAGCTCATACCAATCCGTAATGCAATAATGCATTGCAAAGGTCAATATTTGTCTGAGGAAACAATATCAAGACAGAAGGAAAGTTGCACTGAACTACAAAAATTAATTGAGAAAGTAAGGGGAGGTGCCTTTCAGATATGAGATTACCTACAACAAAAGAAGACTCTTTATCCCATGGAGCATAAGAAAGCCTTCCTGGATGTCGCTGTTAGTATCTGTCCTTATTGTGGAGCGCCATACGCAGATGCAAGCTGGTATGTCATAGAATTGGGCTGTGATGTTGAATGTGGTGCCTGCGGAATGATTTGGAACCTAAAAGCGTCAGAAGTAGACAGGATTTTACTCGAATTCTTGTTGGATGAGAATGGGAAAGTCATAAAGGTGAAAAAGAAAAAGCGGATAGATGGCTGATGCAGGATGCCGGATACATACATGATACATGTCTGACTTGTATCTTGCATCTTCACATTTTCTCGTGAAAATCCGTGTAATCTTGTGGTTTGAGAATAAATATTTAAATCCTTCATGCACTAATACATAGTAGAAAGATGCACTGGTCTAAAGTAATTGCAAAGGAGATCGTAGATAGTAGGCGCGAGACTAAGCAAGTTATCGCTACGGGTATTACACCTTCCGGCGCTATACATGTGGGTAACCTGCGCGAGATAATCATTGGCGATGCGGTACATACTGCTCTCAGGGACATAGACGTGGATGCGAAACTAATCTACGTCGCTGATACTTTTGACCCTTTGCGGCGGCGATACCCGTTCCTTCCCGAGGATTACGAAACGCAAGTGGGCAAAACTTTGTCCGAGATCCCGGACCCCGAAGGATGCCATTTGTCCTATGCCGAGCATTTTCTACAGCCGTTCCTTGATTCTCTTGATCTCTTAGAGATAGAAGTAGAGATTTACAGGGCGGACGAGATGTATAAGTCAGGCCTGTACGTAGACGTAATAAAGGAAGCGTTTTTGAGAAGGGATGAATTATCACGGATATTAGAGGTCGTTTCGGGACGGCAAATGCCCGAGGACTGGACGCCGTTTAATCCGCTCTGTGACGCTTGTGGCCGAATCACATCCGCAATTGTAACCGGTTATGACATAGAGAAGGAGGAAGCATATTACGAATGCGAATGCGGGAACAAGGGCGTTGCTTCGTTTACCGGTGGCGGTAAATTGACATGGCGTGTGGATTGGGCGGCAAGATGGAAGATACTTGGGGTTACTATAGAGCCCTTTGGCAAGGATCACGCCGCACCCGGTGGCTCTTTTGACTCAGGAAAGCGAATAGCCACAGAGATCTATAATTATGATGCACCTTATCCCATCCCCTTTGAGCATATCCACTTGAAGACACAGTCAGGAGAGGGCAAGAAGGCAAAGGTTACTTCTATGTCTTCCTCTAAAGGAACGAACATCCCGGTGCATGAGATAGTAGAAGCAGTGCCACCTGCGATTTTAAAGCATGTTATCGTGCGTGTGAGACCTGACAAGCATATTGAATTTAACCCCGCTCTACCGCTACTGTACCTGATAGACGAGTATGAGCGAGAGATAGGCGGTATAGGCAGAGGCGTTGCGGGAGAAATACCATTCCGGCATCTCCTGACACTAGTTCAAATTGCACGGGGTGAATTCTCTATTCTTCTTGAAGTCATCAAAAGGAGCGGCTATGCCGTTCACGGCGATGACGAGGAACTAGAAGAGATACGTAAAAAAGCAGGATATGCAGAGAACTGGCTGCGGACGTATGCACCTCCGAGTCTGAAGTTCGAGTTGCAATTGGATGTGCCGACAGAGGAACTAAAGCAATTGTCCGAGCTGCAAAAGAAGGCGTTGGGGAGCTTAGCACAGGAGATACAGGATGGCATGAACGCTGAAGACTGGCATAATCGGATATACGATGTTGCTTCCGCAACAAAGATGCAGACGAAAGAGCTATTTCAGGCCATATATATGGCGCTCTTGAAAAAGCCTTCGGGGCCTCGTGCAGGTTGGCTACTTGCATCTTTAGACTCTGAATTCCTGCGCAGTAGATTCGAATCTGCAGGTGGGATTACGGGTTAAAATGAAATGGGGGTATTCGTATAGCTAATCTTAAAAACCACGAGATTCCACAAGATTAACACAAACCTTTTTGCAAGCAAAAAGCTTTACCCAAAAACTATTTGTTTTTCTAAAAGAAAAAGTGTTGTGTAATCTTGTGGTTTGCTAAACAAATTTTTCCCGCCACCGAGTACACCGAGTTATTTTCCCTCTGTGGTCTCTGTGGCCATCATTTTTGAATTTTTCTTGATTTTGATTCAACATGTAAAAACTTAATAAACTTTTTGGGTAAACTATTTACTGGGAGTTGCCTAAAATGAGAGAGAAAAAGTATTAATAAAACGGAATTATTGGTGATTATTCGATGTGGCGAGAGTTAGGGGGTTGAGTTCAAGCGTGATGATATTTTTTATTGCGCAGTTACGTAACTACAATATCACCCACTTCTCGATCATGCATATCCTTTATATAAGCCAGTGTGCCAATAAAGATCCGGGCTATCGTATAGCCTAGAACTGCTGCATACAACAAGCACACAAGAATGAACAACCACAATATATAATTCCATTCGCCTTTTAGCCCATATAAATCCTCTTTTGTATTGTTGGCCATAAACAGCTCACCGGCAAACACATACTTCTTTGATGCATCATCTAATTTCCGCTGGGCTAACCCATAGTTCGCAGAAGCAGTATCGTAGTCATAAGGATTTAAAAGCAGATGCAAGTCCCAGATTCTAACGAGGTCTTTATTCTTCCCTTCAAATATCTCGTGTTCCGCGTCAAACCGCAGATCGTTTGCAACATTTACTAAATCATCATGCTTGTCCATGAGCATGGCACTCTCATAGGCACATTCTAATCGCTTCTCTTTGTCTCTGAGCAGACCATAGACCATAGCTGCATGTTGATAAGAAAGAGCAGCTTCGAGCACATTCTCTTCTGCCGTTAAGCCGCGTATATCATCCTTTGCCTCTGCATGCACCACTGCACTCTTTATGTCCCAACCGCGCAATTCAAGCAGTTTCGACTCGTCCTTCAATACCGCTTCTGTTGTCATATTTGCACCCGCGGAAATAGCATGTGCATAGTTCGATAGCTCCCTATTGTACATATCAGAATTAGAGTCTATAGAGGATAGAGATACAGAAGCAATCAATAAGTTCTCTACCGCTTTACCGTATGTCTTCTCGTCTGTAAATGCAATAGCATTATTCAAAGATGATAGAAGAGCGAGCGCACCCTTTGTCACGATTGGTATCCTCTTCCAGTCCACTTCCTTTATTTCACTTCCCTCTACCAGTTCCAAAAGCTCTACCCCGTTTGATATTATAACCTCTGTAGAGGCAGGATAATGTGTATAAAGAGGACTGTTTCTAAACGACCTGAACTCATCAACCATCATCGAGATATTCATTGGCACTATCTTCGCCTTGACCGCTATTTTCTTCGCCTCTACCTCAGAAGCACTAAGATCACAATCCCACGTATAGTCCTTCGGCACCGCCTCTAAGCCCGGTTCTATCTTGACCGTGATATTTCTTGAGTCGCCAGGGGGTATTATAGAAAAATTCTTCTCGTCTCTTATCCAAAGTTTACCGTATTCGCCTTTAGGGAAAAGACGTAGATTCCGCACCGGCTTATAAAGATAAATCTCTGTTATTGTTAGGTTCATCTCTCGCGTCTCATAGCCTTGCTCTTTCAGCTCTAAAGGTCCGAAATCAATGGCTGGCTGCGCAGGCCAAAAATAATCGGAATCGGAAGAAATGTCGAATCCTACAGGCCATAATATCTTTATTGCTATGTCCGCCGTTTCACGACCTGCCGCCCCAGCATCTATTTGCAGTCTTCCGTGATGTGTTCCTTCTGAAGCATAATAAGGTGCTGTGATCAGGATCTTAACATCTTCATCCGCCTTTCCATCAACTTCGACCAATCCCGAATAGACACTTATAACCTTCATATCCATCTCTCGTGGTTCGATGATTTTACTGCTGAACTTCATCTTTTCATCGCCTTCATTTCTCACTCGCACATAAATGGACTCTGTATATTCCGGTTTTGTTCCCCTTGGCTCATCGAACTTTATTTCCAACTCTTTATCGCCAAGTTTGCCAAGCTTCGCCGGCATTAAAATGTATACTTCGGCATCTATCATGTTTGGACTTATCTGAGTATTGCTTGTGGTGCTGGATACAGAAAAGGACCATGAATATCGGTTGTGATCCGGCGTTTTAGGAGTCAGAGTAAAATTGATTTTCGCGGACACGCCTTTTTTTAGCTGTATCTGTGTTTTATCCGTTTTAAGCCAGTCATTTCCAGTTTCCTTTGCTATTCGTATGTTGACATCCTTATAGCCCAATGTCTCGCGGATCGTGACCGTTTTCGTGGGCTTGTCTGTTCGACGAACCCTTCCGAAATCTATTGACGATGGAGATACCTCAACCATTGCATAGTAAGTTATCGTTACAGAGACGACGACAGGCTTACCACCGATATCTATCGTAAATTTGTGCGTTTCATCTTCGCCCGATAGCGATGGAGTTGCCATGACGCTAAACTGTACGCGGGTGGACGTCTTAGGGCCGCAGGTAAAAGAAGAAGGACCGGTAATGGTTATATGAGAGGGGGTAGCGGGAATCATTATATTACCGCGAACAGTGGCATTTTGGTTATTAGTAATAGTAAAGGATAGTGGCTTTGTATTATCTACGGACTGCCCGAATGATAAGCTTACATAGCCATTAGTGGGGCTTACTTCATACGCACTTGCACTCTGCACAGAGCACAAAAGAGCAAGGAGTACAATAGCTACTATTGCAGTCTCAAACAATAAGCTCTTCGCCCAACCTCGTGTCATCTAATTCCTCACCCCATTTCTTGAACTCCTTCCATAATATAACGACAATGAATGAAAGGATAAGAAGATAAATCCCGACTCGCAGAAGCGCATCAAGCATTAACCTCTGATAAGCATGTTTTATCTCATCTTCAATTTGTATTACGTTCTCCGTCTCCAGTTCTTTATCGTTATGCTTCTTATATAGCCCCTTCGCTTGCTCAAACGAATCACGCGCTTTTAGTATACTCATGAAATCAGAACCAAAGAATTCAGAAGATTGTGCTATTGCCTTATCACGCTGCACCCTAGCAGCATTAATGTCTTTTGATGCACTTTTCATATCCCGATCGTAGATCCTTTCATTTCGCCTCGACTCGAACGCCATCCTGCTCGCATCACTGGGCATGCTTCCTTTCTCGTATGCAATCGAACTTCTTCGCCCATAATCCAGTTTCAGCTTCGTTTCAGCAGTATTCCTCGCCGCATCCTCGAAGAATTTGCCTTCCGCACGATAAAAACGCATAAGTGCAAGCATAGAAAGCATAGGTATTCCATTTCTTTCCGCGATCGGACATCCATTGAGCGTATTTATGGATATGTTTATCCTATCCGCAGCTTCTACCGCATTTATATGGTCAACTGGGTCAGAACTTTCGCTTTCGTTTACCATTAGGTCAAAATCATCAATGATTCTGAGCGAAAGATCCACCCACGCTTTTGTAGTTGCGGTCACATCCCGGCTATCCAAGCCCTGTATTATCGTCTGCATCTTGGTCTTTGCAAGCTGTAATTCACCATAATCGTCAAATAATTCGGGCTTATCCTGCGATAAAATATCCTCTAGTAGCTCTCTCTTCAACTCATCTGACCCGGCCACGATCGTAGCAGAAGAGATCAATATAACGATGCCCAGTAGTTTTATTAACAGAACCAACCTTTGCCGCTTCATCAGAAAACAATAAGGCCCAGATGCATTTATATATGTGCCCTTTCAATTAGAGAAGTAATACAATAAAAAAGGATGAAATGGCATACCTATTGATTGGAATAGGAAACGCAGGAGGGGCAATTCTCGAGCCTTTGTTAGAATATAAAGAGGTGAAAAGCGCTAAGCCAATCGTTATAAAGCACCAGGCAGGGAATGACATAGATAATAAAATACGTGCCACTGTAAAGGAAGCAAAAGACCTCAAATTCACATTCCTATTCGCAGGGCTTAGCGATAGTAATATAATACCTCAGATAGCAGAAACGCTGAGTGGGCAAGGGCAAAAGGTAGTTCTTGTTG
>JAUWVD010000085.1 GCA_030617585.1 Candidatus Methanophagales archaeon | reverse complement strand
GATGGATATAAAAATTATATCTTCATACAAACAAGTAACAGTACATTATTTATTTTGACGGAGAAAGAAATATGGCGTATTTCAGAAGCGAAACGCAAAGACCCGATTTCGTGAAGTTGGAAGAAGAGATATTAGAGCTATGGGATACCGAAGACACCTTTGAGCGCAGCGTGAACCAGCGTAAAAACGGTAAGAAGTTCGTTTTTATCGAGGGGCCACCAACTGCAAATGGACTTCCACATCCAGGGCATATACTTACAAGGGTAGTGAAAGACCTTGTGCTGAGATACAGGACCATGCAGGGTTATTACGTAGAGCGAAAAGCGGGCTGGGACACCCATGGTCTTCCGGTGGAGATAGAAGTGGAGAAAAATCTGAGGATTAATACCAAAGGGGAGATAGAGAACTACGGTATTGAGAAGTTCAACAAGAAATGCAAAGATTCCGTCTTCCGTTATGAGAAAGAATGGGTAAATGCCACGAAACGGGTGGGATTCTGGATTGATATGGATTCTCCTTACATCACCTTTGATAACAAATATATCGAATCCGTCTGGTGGTCGTTAAAGGAGACCTGGAAAAAGGGTTTGCTTTATAAGGGGCATAAGGTCGTTCCTTACTGCCCTAGGTGTGAGACCACGCTAAGTAGTCATGAAGTAGCACAGGGCTATCGCGATGTAGAAGACCCTTCTGTATATGTGAAGTTCAAATTGAAGCAGCCGGATACGTATCTATTAGCCTGGACAACTACGCCCTGGACATTGATGGGTAATATTGCACTTGCCGTTCATCCGGAACACAGATATGTAAAGGCGAGAGTTAAAGACAGAGCAAAAGAAGAGGACCTGATACTCGCGGAATCGCGATTAGATGTTTTAGAATCCGAATATGAAATAATAGAAGGGTATACGGGTGCCGATTTGGCAGATTTGGAATACGAGCGGCTTTTTGATTTCGCAACGATAGAGGGTGGCGATTCACAGAAAGTAGTCACCGCTGATTTCGTTACTCTGGATGAAGGTACGGGCGTTGTTCATATAGCACCGGCATTTGGCGAAGATGATTATGGGGTATGCCGAGATAAGAACTTGGGCTTTTCACAGCCCGTGAATGCCGAAGGTCGCTTCACGAGTGAAGTTCCACCACTGGACGGTACGTTCGTGAAGGATGCCGATAGGCAGATAATAGAAATGTTGGATCAGCGAGGTATATTATATAAAGAGGAACGGTATTCGCATTCGTATCCCTTTTGCTGGCGCTGTGGTTCACCTCTTTTGTATTACGCACGTGAATCATGGTTCATCGCAATGAAATCGTTACGTGATAATTTAATGGCGAATAACGAAAAGATCAACTGGTATCCGGCGCATTTGAAGCATGGGCGATTCGGAAACTTCTTAGATAACATTGAGGATTGGGCACTTAGCCGGGAGCGGTTCTGGGGTACTCCGTTGAATATATGGATATGCGCCAATTGTGGTAAGGAGTTCTGTGTAGGTAGTATAAAAGAGTTGAAAGAAAGGGCAAAGAATTCGGTTTCCAGCGACTTGCACCGACCTTACATAGACGATGTAGTGTTTGAGTGTGAGGATTGTGGCGGAGAAATGAGAAGGGTAGAGGATGTCATAGATTGCTGGTATGACTCCGGTGCAGCCCCATTTGCGCAATGGCATTATCCATTTGAAAAGGACGAGTTTGAGCGGAACTTCCCCGCTGATTTCATTACGGAAGCGATAGACCAGACTCGTGGCTGGTTCTATTCCCTGCTTGCGATCTCAACCACTATTTTTGATGCCCCGCCCTACCTAAACGTGCTTTCGCTAGGCCATATACTGGATGAGAAAGGCGTAAAGATGAGTAAGAGCAAGGGGAACGTGGTGGATATAACATCTACGCTGGATAAGGAAGGGGCAGATGCGTTGAGATGGTATTTCTACACCGCAGGGCCTCTATCCGAGGATGTACGGTTCACCGAGAAGGGGGTAATAGAAAAGCAGAAGAAGTTCTTGAATACACTCTGGAACTCGTATTTCTTCTTCGTTACTTACGCGGTCATAGATGAGTTCAATCCGAATGAGAAGGAGATCCCAGTGGGGAAAAGGAATGCGATGGATAGATGGATTATATCACGGCTAAACACGCTCACAAAGGCAGTGATAGAGTCAATAGAGCGGTTTGAAATACACGTTGCCGCGCGTAAGATGGAGGATTTTATAGTTAACGACCTGAGCAACTGGTATATAAGACGATCAAGGAGACGGTTCTGGATAGTAGAGGCGGATTTTGATAAGGATAGCGCATATATAACGCTATTTGAAGTTCTTGTTTCGTTATGCAAACTGCTCGCGCCTTTTGTGCCCTTCATCACTGAGCACATCTATCAGAAACTAGTGCGTGGTGTTTCTGATGACGTACTTGAAAGTGTACACCTCTGCGACTATCCATCACCCGACGAATCGTTTATAGATACGGAATTAGAGGTTTCTATGGGCATGGCTTCAAAATTGGTGGAGGCCGGCCGGCGAGCGAGGGCAGAGGCGGGAATAAAAATACGACAACCGTTAAAAGAGGTCGTAGTGGTTTGTAGTGATAAAAAGCGGAAGAATGTAGAACGTTTGGTGGGGGTATTGAAGGACGAATTGAATGTAAACGAAGTGCGATTTGAGGATGATGCATTTGTCGCTGCGGATGCTTATAAACAGGTAGATGTGGATGAAGATACCGCCCTGTTCCTGGACACTTACCTGGATAAGGGCCTCATAGAGGAGGGTTTAGTTAGAGACCTCGTAAGGCGGATACAGGGCATGAGAAAAGACATAGATTTGGAGTATACTGCGAAGATAAGGATCATGTACGAGGGTGACGAAGAGGTAAAAGAAGCGATAGATAGATTCTCGGACTATATCTGTACTGAGACGCTTGCAGAGACTATAGAAGAGGGAAAGCCATCAGAGAGTGGTGATAAAATCTACGAGAAGGACTGGAAGATAGGAAAAAAGGAAGTTCATCTTGCGATAAAACAGTAATTTATATATACTATAAAAAAAGAATTTATGATGGAATATTAACTAAAAAGGTGATAAGAAAAAAAATGCCAGCAGTAGTAGATATAGAAAAGTGTGATGGATGTGGAAATTGTGTAGAGGAGTGTTCGGTAGAGTGCATAACTCTGAAAGGAGAAGGGGACGATAAACATGCGGTAGTCAACGCCGAGGAATGCACCGATTGCGAAACCTGCATAGATGTATGCGAGCAGGGTGCAATAAGCATGGTAGACGCAGAGTAAAACCTTAAACATGTCAAAAACAGGTGCTGAAGAAGCAGCAGCGGTAATGATCGAGCGGGTAGAGGTGAATAATCCGGAAGAGAAGCAGGTGATAATAGGGCAGGGTAATTTCTCTATCTTCGCCTGCGATGACCTATTCAAGACGCTATTGACCACAGTGCCAGCGCTGAAATGTGCCGTTGCAATGAACGAAGCAGTGCCGAAGTTGACAAGGGTTACGGGAAATGACGAGCGCTTAAAGGAGTTAGCCGGTGAGAATTGCCTTCGAATCGGCGCTTCTCACACTTTTTTTATTATTATGGATGGTGCATTTCCAATAAACGTACTGACGGTTTTGAAATCGCATCCTGCGGTTGCGAATATTTTTGTCGCTTCTGCGAATCCTCTGGACGTTATTGTCGCTGAGACAGAACTAGGCCGGGCAGTGCTAGGAGCTGTTGACGGCACGTCTGCGAACCGGATAGAGACGGAGA
Source organism: Candidatus Methanophagales archaeon (assembly GCA_030617585.1). Lineage (GTDB taxonomy): Archaea > Halobacteriota > Syntropharchaeia > Alkanophagales > Methanospirareceae > Methanophaga. The sequence goes on along the minus strand of JAUWVD010000085.1, from coordinate 1,933 downwards.
CGGAGAAGAAGGAGCGAAGAGAGTTATGTGAGACGTTGGGGTATGTGAGTGGTTGATTGATTGAGATTTGTCATGTGCGTTCGGTTAAGTATTAAAATTTATTTTATAGCACAGCAAAAGTAAAGACCCACAAAAAGGATTTTAGGGACACTGATTAACACGAATTAACGTAGACACGAATGTTCCTTGTTTTATTGCTTCTTTTTGCCATAAGTAGCACCTACCCAAAAGCAAATTTGCGACGTTTATCAGGGTCATCAAAACCGACCTCTGCCGTGTCAAAATGTTCAGGGTCGAATCCTCCACCAAGCCACTCCATCATTTCTTCAAACTCTTCATGCTCGGGATTGTTTATGATTTCTAAAAGCTCTGCATACCCCCAGACACCACCACAATCTTCGGGAGGACATGCTCTTTTGCCTTTGATACATATCGGATATTTAATGTCCTTATCTCTTGGACATATTTTTTCCAATTGTATTTTGTGCACCCAAGAATCACCGAAATCATATACGTAACTTGCGGTTCGATTCGCCATAGAGAAGAAGTCAGCTATTTTTTCTCCCCAGCCCGGAAGAACCTCTCTATCAAAAACTTCATCCGGGGCGGGGATACCTATATTCTCTCTTAAACCTGTTGAAGGGTTGACCATTTCAAACTCATGAAAATGGTAATCGTCCCAACCCATAGCGTCCTGGATGGCAACGTGTAAGTCCCAGAAGGTATAAATTTCCGGGACCTGTGTTCGCCTCCAAATAGGTGGTTTGATACCTTTCAGTGTAATCTTAAATTGAAACACCTGATTGTATTTCTTCTTCGCCATGATTTCCCCTCTTGATTGTTAATGCCTCTATTTTATATACATTTATAATTAAATTTACTTTCGGGAATTACGAACACCAGTCAGAAGCTCGCAGATCTAAGCTTTTTTCATTTTCTTTTAGATTTATCTTGCCTTAAAATAAGTTACATTTACTACCTCATCCATATATATTTTTTCGATACATGCCTGTATTGTTTCTCCACTTGTCCATTCCAAATGCGTTTTCAAAAGTTCCAGGGCGAAGATTCGTTCCCAACTCCTCAAGATTTCTTCCTTAAATGGTGAAGGTGGAGACCAGTTTTCCCAACCTATTTGTATTCCCGCCCTTTCACAGCGGTTGTCCCAATTCTCACTTTCCTCATCTGACAAAGACAGATACCAACAATTGAGAACCGCGTGCCAGGCTTCAAAGTCTGATAATAATGCCCTATCAGAGCTAACGAGAAATTCAACTCGCACTCCTGATGTACCACGAGGTAAGTGTCCACTCCGTCGCAAATCAGGTTTTGGATGATACCATGCCCATATAGGGTACTTCTTGTGAGGATAATTTTTCACTCGCTGTTCGAGCTGTCCCACCATCCAATCGTATGCAGGTCTTAACCAACTATTAATCTCTTTATCTGCATCAATATGAAGTTCGTTCCACTCAAGCACTCCTGATTTCTCTGCATGGGCCCAAGTATCTTTTGTTTGAATTGTCCACAGCCGCATCAGGTTTTTCTTCCTCTTTGGGATTTGGAAATTGGGATTTATTTGGGATTTTGTAGTATTTGTCATTGGGATTTATTCTTCGGCTATACAAATGCCTTATTTCTTTAAAGGTTTGTTCTCCAGCATTATATGGGGAATCATAATGATTATAAATTCTACCGCGATAGCGAAGTTATAAATGGAGCCTGTAAAAATCGCAAACCCAACAAGAGCTATCCAAAGACCAAAATCTAATGGATTGTTAATGTATTTATACACAGATTCATTTACAATTGGTACGTTTTCCGCAAAGAAATTGAGACACAACGATCTCTTTAAGCCTAACAAGCTAAATGCCCAGGCAGCCAGAATTATACCAGAAATCGTTAAAATCAGTCCTATGTACTTCAAATTTAA
>JAUWVD010000161.1 GCA_030617585.1 Candidatus Methanophagales archaeon | reverse complement strand
AATTAAATTATGATGCGGATAGTCCTATTATGTCTCTTAGTGCCCTGTCGTCCATCAAGGCTCTCTTTTACACGGATTTGACTTCTTCTGCGTTAATCTGCGTTAATCTGTGTCAATAATTTATTTTATTTTGTTTTGCTATACAGCAGCTAATTTCTTCTCAACTTCAAGAAGCCTGGTTTCAAATTCCGCTATCTGCTCCATTGCAGGAATCCTCGCTTCAAAGGAGTCAAATCTTGCATCCACTTTCTCGAACTTTGCATCAACCGTCTCAAACCTTGAAATCATCTCGTTTCTCAAGCTTACAATTTCCTTCCACACCGCATCTATACGTGTATGTATAGCTTTTATCTCACCTGTTATTTCATTTAGCTTTGGCAGAAGCAGCCTTTCCATCCATGACGGTATCTTCTCCATTACTTTTATGCCCCTTTCTCTTTGGTTTAATAGTTGATTTTAGAGTATATAAGTAAGTGCATACCTATCAAGTTTCTCCCTCCTCTTTGGACATGATATAACCCCGAAACACAAATGTTCTTTTGGTAAAGCTTTTCTTTCTAAGAAAAGGTTTGTGGTTAGTTAAAGAATAGAAAATGGACATAGCACTGAAACCTCTGTTAGACGAGCCCGCGATGGTCGTTGAGAGCGAATATAAAATCTTAGTCCTTGCCGACCTACATCTGGGCATAGAAGTGGAACTAAGACAAAAAGGGATACATATCGGTAGTCAAACGGATAAATTGTTAGAGCGCGCGATAAGATGTGTTAAAGCGGTTGAGCCTGATGTGATACTATTGCTGGGCGATATAAAGCATGTCGTGCCACATATGTCGTTTGCTGATAGGAAGGAAGTCCCCTTTTTCTTCGCTCAGCTCGCTAGCTATGCGCCGATATACGTCGTTAAAGGAAACCATGATGGCCAGATAGAGAAACTGCTGCCTGCAGTAGAGCCAAAGCATGAGATATATATAGAAGGAGCACAAGGATTTCTGCTTGATCACGTTGGATATGCGCATGGGCATTCATGGCCTCAACAGGATTTGTTCTCTGCACCATATATCCTGATCGGACACAATCACCCGATGATACGATTGGTAAGCACGTATTATACAAGTATGAAACCGGTATGGATTCGCGCGCAGTGCGATTATAACGCGGTAAAGAAACGCTTCCCTGGGCTGAGCAACTGGAATGACCCCCGAGTAATAATCATGCCTGCATTTAACGAGCTATGTGGTGGTCTCGCATTTAATAGTCCGAAAATGAAGTTCTTAGGGCCTATAGCCTCGAAACTACTTCGATTTGATACTATGGAAGCGTATTTGCTGGATGGCACTTATATCGGGAAGGTATGTGATTTGGAGGGGTAGATTATTTGAACCACAAGATTACACAGATTTACACAAACCTTTTCTTAAAAAGAAAAGCTTTACCAAAAGAACATTTGTGTTTTTCTTTTAGCACAGGTTTTCTTTTTGTAAAAAAGAAAAAGTGTTGTGTAAATCTTGTGAAATCTCGTGGTTTTTTATTGCTAGGTCCCGATATTCGCTGCACGCTTCTTCTTATGTCCAACAAGGAAGCCCAATTGCTCGGGGTCCGCCTCACCGAAATCGGCATAGCCCTTCTCCTTGATGAACTCTATAACCTTCCCCGCATTTGCATTACGAACAGCAACAGTAGAGAATCCCGCTGCGCTGCCTACACTACCCACACTCACATCGGCTTCCACCGCGGTAAAGTCGGTACAGACATTGCAGCCACTGGGAAGTATCTCCTCAAGTGCTTTCACCTTGAATTTGACTTCGTCATCAGTCATAGTAGCAATGAACTTACCCATGGTTATGTCAGTTTTAACGAGCTTCGAGAAATCCACACCCTTCCCCTCAAGGTATTGCGATATTTCATTGTAATGGAAATTCTCAGTGCAGAACAGACCAACCACGAGTTTTACCTTCTCGCGGAAAATGGGGTATTCCTCTTGTAATTTCCGGACGCCGGAAACGATGCAGGGCGTTCCGACAACACCCACTCCGCTCTTCGTGAACCTTACCGCTTTCTTCAACTCCGGTAGCACATCCGCGAAAGTATATTTCGTACCGCCGAGCGTAGTAATCGCAAGCTGTTCGGGGTCTCGCACATGGAACATCTCGGTCGCCCAATTCTCGTCCCTACCTGCGAACAAACCACGGTCTATCATGCCCATCTCCATTGCGGACACGATAAGCTCCGTCACCATTGCCCCATCCTGTCCCGCGAACCGCTTTGACCGCCCGGCAATGAACGCAGAATAGTCGCCCATACCGCTTTTGGGTTCGTAATCAAACCGCGGACACACACGTACACAGGCGCCACAGTCGAGGCATTTCGTATCATAATCCGGGAAATCTACTATATCCTCTTCTGATACGGTTAACCCTCCGGGACAAACAGATACACAGGTCAAACAGCGACTGCATAATTTCGTATCCACTACCACCGCCTTTAGATTCTCAAAGTACAACCTATCCTTCAACTTCTTCTCTGGTACTTTCACTTCCCATTTATATTCGCCTATTGCTGCTGCCATTTTTATGCTAACATAAAGTATAGCCCTATATAAGCTTTTCGATTTTTACTTCTTTAAAGAAATGTTTTTTATGAACTATATCCGGAAGATATTAACTAAAAGATGAGAGAAGATGGAAGAGAAAGATTTACGTGCTTTACTTTCTGAGCAAAGATCCTTGGCGAATGAATACCATACCTCGATATGGCGGAGTTCGCATTTCTTTTCGGCTTTAATTACTGCACTTCTAGGATTAAGTGTAATACTAATAGGAACAGAAGCACCAAAAATGCTTATAGTTACCTTCCCCTTCTTAGCATTAATATTCAGTGTATTTGGAATATTAGTTTTGTATAGAGGGAGTCGTTATTATTTACAAGCAACCTATGCAATCTCTGTACTTCGTAATAAACTGGATATAGAGAATTCACTTAAAAAGGACGAATTGAAGGCATTTGGAATTGATGATTTACTATGCGATAGATTCTCGTCGGCCGAGGAATATGTGAAGAAGCGAAGTATTAATTTAAACCTGTTCAGAATAAGAACTATCATTTATTGGATATATATTGTATTAGCCGTAATTAGCGTAATCTTCATGTGTTACGTAATTAGTACTTGTGCTTGAATATCGATTTTAAAATGTGTATGGACGCCAAAATCAGATTTGAAGGCATATATACCAAGGAGCTCTTATGTA
>JAUWVD010000087.1 GCA_030617585.1 Candidatus Methanophagales archaeon | reverse complement strand
GCCCAAATATAAATAGTACCGCTGTTTGTTTATTAACTAAACGATGGAACTAAACGAGCTATTGGGGATAGGCGATTTTATGCTGGTAGAAAAGAGCTATGCCGATCAAAAGTGGCTGGGCAGGACGCTCGAATACATGGCTAAGTTGAAAGGGGAAGATGTAGTAGAAGCGATAAGGATACTAGATGAGCAGAAAGAGCTGATAGGGCTTGCTATACGCGACAAAGATTTGGAGTTCTTGATTATCTTTACTGATGTCATCGCAGATAGCGGCAAGAAGGAAGAATTTGAGGCTCTTGCGAGCATGGTAAAAGGAGCAAAGACAAAAGAGGTGGAAGTGAAGAGGGCAGAATTTCATGACGGGATGGTCGAGTTTTATTCCATCGGGTTGGTGAACCGATTATTCTGTGATTGTAATTTAAATTTAAAAGAGGATAGCTTTTATCCGCGTGAAAGGATAGAGGTATTAAAGAATGTATTGGGCGAATTCATAACCGAGAATGAGCTAAGCGGAAATAATAAAACACTTGAGATTGGATGTGGCGATGGCGGTGCGACAATCGCACTGCATGAGCTGGGTATTTACCCTCTCACCGTAGATATAAACAAGTGTGAGATATGTAAAGGCTTGGAGGAAGAGGCGTTAGAGCCCAAGAGGTGTATCGTATTGGATTGTTCACTCCTTTCATCTTTCTTTGATAAAGAATTTGATGTTGTGTTTGGATTCATGGTAGGAAAGCTAACTCAGTTTGAGCAACTGAACTGGGAGAAGGTGCTACGAGAGGTCTCAAATGTATTAAGAAACGAAGGTAAAGTGCTATTTACTGTCTCGAGTGAAGAAGAAGCGGTCATTATAACAGACCTATTGAATGATGATTTCGAAGGTGAGATAAAAGAGAACAAAGAAAGCAATGGCTATTTCGACCAGTGGCTGTATCTGGGTAAGCTACGGGTGTCTGCTTAAAAATCCACCGAGTTTTAAGTTTTAGTAGACAAGGCAAAGGGCAAAAGGCAAAGGGCAATAAATTGGAAATATCTCAGTTCTTTATTGCTACAGGAATTAGCTCATCTGTTTCTGTGTATGTGGATCCTTCTTCGGTTTCTTTAATTTGGCAGAGAAAAACTTCCAGTTCCTTGAGATTTTTTGCTATTCGATACTTCAAGGCGCCCAGAATCAGTGGGTTATCTGCGTCTGACATGAGTGTTCGTGGATCCGTTTTTAGACCAATACATTCTTTACCCAGAGCATATGCATATCCAATCTCAACGCATGCCCCCTCATCCGGAACTCTACCATCCATAACAAAAATCACAACATCCGCTTTTTGAAGCTCATTTATATCGCGATTGAAAATTTTATTCATAGCGGCGGATTTTGTTGTCTCATTTGCTAATAAATCGGACAACTTATGGCCATCACGTTGTGGCAGAAATGTTTCAAAGCCGAAATTCTCAAGAAAATCACTCAAATATTTGTTATACTGCCTCTCCGCTTCCGAGAATAATGGACCTGCTATGTATATCCTTATCATTGCGTATCCTCTACTCCATCAACACCACCTTTTATCACTCTTATCTCGATAGGAGTCGATGAAAGTACTACCTTTTTCTTATTGTTTCCATATTATATAAGTGTATTAGTGTTACCCGCGCTACACACTTGAATCTTCCCCCTTGCAAAATGTAGTAACTCTTTTGGGCAATATAATTTCCTTGAACACTCTTTCAAAATATCTATCAGTCATACCTGCTATATAATCCCTCACCGTTTCTTCACAGGTCGAATTGTCAAGGTATTCCCTACTAATCCACTCTTCGTTCATGAAATGTTTATATATTCTAGAACTTTCATCTTTCTCTTTTAGGGCCTCTAGAAACTTTTGAAAAAGTGTTTCGTACATCGCCTCAATTTTTCCCTGTTCCGCTTTGATCTTCGCATTTTCATATATATGCTCATAGTTGAATTGTTTATATTCCTCTACGGAGTCTGAAATTTCTTTTGAATACGAAATGTGATTTTGACCATAACTATTTTCGACTATATCTATAATAAGTGTGTTTATTATTTCATCATTCTTTGTTCCAATATTTTCCCTACAACGCTCTGGGACTTCTAAATCGTCATTTATGAAGCATATTTCAATTGCATCTTGAAAATCTCTACCTAAATATGCTATTGTATCAGCGAATCTTACAACACATCCCTCTAAGGTCATGGGAACATAATCTTGTTTCCCCTTTTTAATATCCTCTATTTCTTTATCTAATTTTTCCCAGCCTTTATCCCAATTGGGCTCTAATAATTGATTGTGGATCTCACCATTATGACATAATATTCCATCGAGTACTTGTAGCGTTAGATCACAATCTTCGATCTTATCAAGGAATTGAACGCCTTGAACATTATGCAAAAATCTACCGAGTCCATGTCTTTCACATAATTCGGACATAATAGACTCACCAAGATGACCAAATGGGACATGGCCAATATCATGTCCCAGTGAAATAGCCTCAATTAAGTCTTCGTTTAATTTAAGACACCTTCCTATAGTTCGTGCAATCTTTGAAACTAGTTGGACATGAAGAACACGATGTGTGATATGATCATTATCAACTAAAGAAAATACTTGTGTTTTATCAATGTATCTTGAATACGCACGTGTATGTGCAATCCGATCAGCGTCTCTCGAATATTTAGCCCGAATATCATCGGGATATTTTTGCTTCCTTCTTAAACCCGCGTCACTTTTAGAAGCAAATTTTGACAGACATTTATCTTCCCTATCCACAATATAAGACGTTATTTTTTCTTCTAAATCGCTCTTTATTTTCCTCTTATATTTATCCTTCATTAGATCACTTCATCACAGAAGAATTGATTTCGCCCACAAAAATGAATCATGGATAGGAAGTTATTTATCGTTTCCGCATCTTCTTCATGATTTTATCCATACGCATCTTACGCCAATCCTCTAAACCATTTATCCATTCTTCGTGCTTTTTGAATATATATTCTTTTGCCTCCATCAATGTCTCCTGCGAATTACTCCATAGTACTATCCGAGGCACATAATCCTTGGTAGGTAAGTCGGTTCTTGGATCAAATGCATCGTCAGACTGCTCCTCCTGGCCTATTTCCAATCCGAATTTTTCCACCGCCTCGAATACTATACCCGTAGTTATACCACGAGGTAGAGGTAGTGCATATTTCTCATCTTCCATTTTTTTCTCTCCTTATCCAGCACCAGCACCATCTGCGGCACCCATATCCATACTCGCTTCCAATTCATTAGCATAACACTCAGCGCAAAGAATTTTTCCCTGTACTGCAATGAATTCACCTTCTTTCAGCTCTTTACCACAACTTGAACAGATCGCTTCCTTTGGTTGCAGTTCATCAGCCTTTTTTGCTGCTATATCCTGCCACCTTTTTGTCCTCTCTCGTGGCGTCTCTTCTACTCCTTGGGTCATTTTACTAACAATTAAAACTAATTGAGTCATTCTATATAAAGGTGAAGATAAAGATGAAAATAGTGCTTAGACGGACGCCGAAAAGATACTTCTTCGATTCACATCGAGCTTTAACGCCTGAGGAGACGCTGAGCGATGTCGAAGACCTAAAAGATAAGGTAGGAATAACGAAGGTAGAGGATCTTACAGGGCGGGATAAGCTCGATATACCTATATGTTCTGCGAGCCGGCCGGGCGCAAAAGAGGGTGCCGTGTCGGTCCACGCCGGAAAAGGGCTTACAGATGAGCAATCGCGTGTATCGGTGCTCATGGAAGCAATAGAGAGATACTCCGCGGAAATAAAAGATGATGACCGGGCGGGATTCATGTTTGAATCATATAGTGAATGCGAAGGCGCAAAAGTGAACCCCTCATCGCTAATATTGAGTGCTATTTCTAACGTTGGTCCGAAAACAAAGATAGAGTGGTGTGACGGCTATGACCTATTGCGAGAAGAGGAGATTCGAGTGCCGGCAAATGCGGTATTTCATCCCTACATGTCTAATCGAGGAGGAAGACTATTTAGAAGCGACAGTAACGGCATAGCCTCTGGGAACAACTACGAAGAAGCTATCTTTCATGGTATATCCGAAGTGATAGAGCGCGACGCTTTAAGTTCGGTAGAGCTAAAGAAGGATGCAGGTGAGCGAATAGAACTCAGCGAAGAGGATGGCATGATCTACGAGTTAAAAGAGCGATTCGAGTCGGTGGGTGCAGTACCTCGATTCTGGTATATCCCATCAGACACGGGATTTACAACGGTTGCATTAGCTTTAGATGACATCTCCGAGGATCCTTCTTTACTCGTTTATGGCGCGGGGACACATAGCGATCCGAGAATAGCAACAATAAGAGCAATAACAGAAGCAGCGCAGTCGCGACTCATGCAGATAGTGAGTGGCGATGTAATGAAAACGCCATTTGTAATGAGTTATTCCGCAATGAAGCGATTGAATAAGCACTGGTATGAAGATAAGGAAGACGAAAAAGTGAAGTTGAACGAGCTTCCAGCTCTGGCGACTGATACAATAGATGGTGATATAATGGTTGCGCTTGATAAATTGAAGAAGCTCGTGGACCGTGTAATTGTGGTAGATTTAACGCGGGCTGAGATAGGTATTCCCGTTGTCAGGGTGATTATTCCCGGATTTGAAGTGTATGCGCGGAACTCGGAGAGGATCGGGCATAGGTACAAGTGAGTCTGCACAAATATTATTTAAGGGCAATATATGGTTATTTAGGTTACATATAAAAAGGGAGGGGATATTACGAAAAATGCGAGTAAGAGAAAAAGTCATCAAGATGATTGAAGAGCTTCCAGAGGACATAACCGTCTCAGATATTATGGCTGAGTTGTACCTCCGGCAAAATGTTGATGAAGGATTGAAGGAACTTGATGAAGGAAAAGGCGTCAGCCACGAAGAAGCCAAAAGACGATTGAATCGATGGATAAGATAATCTGGTCGCCGAAAGCGATCAATGAACTTGGCAGAATATGCGATTTCATAGGCGAAAACTCAGAGCACTATGCCTGTCTCTTTACAGAAAACGTATTTAAACGAATCGAACAATTAGAGCTTTTTCCATACTCCGGAAGGGTCGTGCCAGAATATAATCAATTGGATCTTCGAGAACTTATCTACCAAAATTATAGAATTATCTATCGGGTGAAAAGAGGTTGTATAGCAATAGTCTGGATAACACACGGTGCACGACTGCTACCTGAAGATCTGGAGGATATCAGACCCCCTCAATTCAAAAGCTATGCAAGATAGAAATAAAACAAATTCAACGGTGCTTTAGATTTCGCGGAGAAAACTTCCTTATCGCCTCTTCCAGTTCCTGGCGATATTCTATATCATCACGTTCCACCTCTCGGAGTATTTCCTCCCTTGTTTTCGATTTAGAAAGAGAAAGCCATGCGATTCTATCCTCTTCCTGGTCCTTTATGGTTCTTCTCCTGGAGCTGAGGTCAGGATAAACAGTTATCCATGTTTCTTGTGGTGGAGGAGTAGGATATTCGCGATAGCAGCTCCTGCTAATTATAGCATTAGGAAGGTACTCAGCAGCGATTTTGTACGCTCGTTCCATATCTTCTATTGTTGGACGCTCTGTCACACGCTCAAATGCGAAGGTAGG
>JAUWVD010000127.1 GCA_030617585.1 Candidatus Methanophagales archaeon | reverse complement strand
ATATGTCACAATGTATAGACCCATTTCTCCAGAAATTGCTTTCGGCAAATCAATGTTGCCCTTCCAATGGCAATATTTGATTTTATTATCATTAAGATCGCAGATTAGATTATCTATTATTAACATAACTAAATAATGAATCTATATGTTATCTCCTAGGTACAAATTTCTCTCAAATTTGGTTACTTATTTCCTTATAATCACTCGCCATTACTGGATTAATCCCAGAACGAATGATATCCAAAGCATTACGAAGTTCTGTTTATTTTTTGGGAATTTACCTCAGCGATTTTACACTCACTGGCATTCACTACTAACAATTGAGTTCGCAATCTTGGGGATCTGAAAATTGTATTGAAAGTTATTGAGGCATTCTTGATAAATTCCACTACATTCTTTGTTTCGGTTCCAGATATAGGATTGTGTTTTCTAGCTTTTGTTCTCCCAACTAACATTTCTTCGGGCCGCTGGAGATAGACAATTGCATCCGGAAGACTAACTAACTTGGTAAATGTATCAATGTCATGGTTGTTGGGATCAACAACCGCACGATCGCTCTCAGAACCCATGATTATAGCTACTTTGTTCATCGTTGTTACTACTTTTTACGGCCCGATTCTATCCGCTCCTCCATCACACAGGTGAACTCTTCAGGGTCTCTTATCTTTTTCAACTCCTCTTTCTCTATCAAAACCGTGCTATCTATCTGCACACGCTTGATATTGCCATTCACTACGAATACCGATTTCGAGTTCGTAACTTGAGACACGCTACTCATTATCCTCGCCCTCTTTACCATCTGTTCTGAGCTTTTACTTATTCCCGTTAGTATTTTCACTTTCGGCTGCGAGAACGAGACGGCGCTAAAAGGTGCATGATCAGTGGTAAAAATCTTGAACCCTATTTCCTCCATCATACTTAATATACCCTTCTCTAAGTCCGAAGCCACTTCTTCCACACCGCCTATTGACGATGGCTCTTTTGTTTCAGTATTTAGAAACTCTAACGCTTCTATTAACATCTCATCTAAAATCTCCTCGAGCTTTAGTGCTATGTCTATTGTAGTGCTCGTACCACCCGCCTCGTACTTGCTAACACTCCTTCTAGAAACGCCTAATTCCGTGGCTATATCGCCTAATGAGTATTCCTTCTTCTCTCTCGCCTCCCTCATCCGCTCCCCGTCTATCGAGACATACAAGCCACCAGTGGATGAATAGACGTAGGGATGCACGTCCTCGACGAAATAATCGTATAAAGTGTGTGTGTTTATAGCGGGAATGCCATATCTATGATATACAACATCATCTTCTAAAAAGCGAGTACCTTTTCGCTCTCCTACGAGGATAGGCGAAGCAAGTAAGCAAAATGCTGCACTTTTTATATCGCGCGCTAGTTCCTCGTTAAACCCATCTATGTTATGCAATATCTTTGCCAATACGGTTATCTCACTTCTCCGCGCCGCTAAATCAAAACTCCTCGTTTCGCATCTACTTGATACAACAAAACCAGCTTTATTCAATATATCCATTACCTGCGGGATTAAAATTTCTTTCATCTCTGTCCAACAGATCTTTCCGTTATCACGGTACTTGAAATCTCACCCGCACGCTTCGTCGCTTCAATTACCGCTTCCATCATTGCCGCCTTCACACCATGCGTTTCCATTGCATACAAGCCTCTTATTGTCGTACCACCAGGCGAGGCGGTTATTTGTTCCACCGTAGAGGGGTTATCACCCGCAAGAATCAGCTTCGCTGCGCCAAGTGCGGTCCTTGCAGAAATCGCCAGCGCTAAATCGCGGGGCAATCCTGCATATACACCACCATCTGCCATAGCATCTATTACAGCAGCAAAGAACGCGATACCACTACCACTTAGCCCCGTAATAACGTCCAGATCACGCTCCTTTACTCTGTGTACAGCGCCAATAACACTTAAAATCCCTTTTACTATTCGCTCATCCTCTTCGCTCGCATAAATACCGCCACATAGCGCAGTTACTGATTCGCCCACTCGTGCCCCTATATTCGGCATCACACGGACTACCTTCCGCTCAGCGCCAAGATATGTTTCTATTACGCTTGTTGGCACACCTGCCGCAACAGATATTAACAGCGTCTCTTCGTCCATAAACGGTGCAATTGATTCCACTACGCTTTGCATATCGTTTGGCTTAACAGCCAAAATCAAAATCCCTGCTTCCTTCGCTACCGCTTCGTTACTCGCACATATTTCAATTCCCGGTTCGCTTTCAAAATCGCTGAGTTTCTCCTGCTTCTCATCACTTATGAAAATCGCCCTGCCGGTACTATCAGCAGCCAGTAGTCCCTGAAGTATGGAAGCCCCTATGTTACCTACACCGATAAGGCCTATACTCTTCCCCTTTGCCACTCTCATGCTCATGCTCACGCTCATTCCTTCATTGGGTTTATAAGCACAACATTATTACCCCTGAGTACCACAGAGCCAAGCACTCGCTTTCTTACTCCGTTCTGTATCTCGCTCGCACTACTAAGATGTAAATTCAAGTAGTCGTCTACCGACGTCAGTATACCTTCTAGCACGCACCGCTCCCCTTTCATCTCTACGTGTATCTGCCGCCCCACCATACCCTGCACTCTTTTGTTTGGAAACATTTTCTCGCCCTTATCTATACTTCCATTATACTACCTCTTTATTTAAAAAGGTCTTGTTTCATTTGTCTTGTAAAATCTCGTGCTTTTTGAAAGGTTTTTTTCAATGTACTAATTTGTGATACATAACGAGACATGCTCCACGACCTGATTATCGAAGGTAAAATTGTAAATCCAGATGCAATACATGATGCTCAGATTGCTATTGATAATGGATATATTACGGCGATACGGAAGCAGGGTTTAAAAAGCGAGCGTAAAATAGAAACTCAAAGATGTTTGATCTTCCCCGGGTTTATTGATCTGCATGCACATTTACGGGAGGATAGCAGCCATAAATGGGATTATAAGGAAGATTTTAAGTCCGGTACCGCGGCTGCAGTTCATGGTGGTATAACTACTGTCATTGACATGCCCAATACTCCTTTACCCTGCATAAGTTCCGACCGGCTAATAAAGAAGAAGGAACTCGCACGTACAGAAGGCTTAATTGACATACTCTTCTACGGCGGTGTTTCTGATTCCAACATAAATACGATTGCCACGATGCAAAAAGAAGTCATAGCGTATAAAATATATCTCGCTGAGACAACAGGCGGATTGTATATAAGCGATGATGTGCTGCCAAAAGCGATTGCGGCAGTAGAAGCGACTGCAAAACCTCTTGTCATTCATTGCGAGGACCAGCGGGTTATAGAAAAGATGCGAGAGAGATTAAAAGTAAACCTATTGGCCCATAGCGAGCTGAGACCAGAAGAGGCGGAATTGTCTGCAGTTAAGAAGGTTTTAGCTGCTGCTTCCGGCGACATTAAAACTAAAAAAAATAAAATAGATATAGCTCATGTTTCTGTTTACAGGACGTTAGACCTTATAGGGAAAAGATTTCACTGTGAGGTAACACCGCATCACTTATTCTTTACTAAAAAGGACGTACAGGCGAATGCATTTTTAAAGGTTAATCCGCCTTTGAGGTCAGAAGAGAATAGGCTGCGGTTGCTGGCTGCTTTTAAATCCGGCAAAATCGATTTCCTCGTCACAGACCATGCGCCACATACGAAAGAGGAAAAAGCACGTGCGTTCTTTGAGGCACCAGCAGGTGTTCCTAATTTAGACACATACGGGAATTTCGTGGCCTGGCTGATTGTACACTGTGGTGTTCCGCCCATGCTTATAGCAAGGGTATGTGCCTATAATCCTGCACTGTTTTTGCGATTACACGATAGGGGCAGTATAGAAGTAGGAAAGAGAGCGAATTTGTCCATTCTTGATATACACAAGCCCGTGAAAATCCACAGTGAACGTCTATATACAAAATGCAAGTGGTCGCCATTTGAGGGTTATGAATTCCCTGGGGCGGTGAGGCATGTCATATCCAATGGTGCGGTAGTGACGGAGTATGAAGAATTGTACATTTAAATATTTCCCGATGTTATGAATTATAGGGTGTAATAGTTAGTTACATCCATAAGATCAAGAGGAAAGCACCATGATTATAGAGACCATCATTGCTGCGATATGGCTGATGCTGCCGGCGTACATAACGAATTCAAGTGCCGCGTTCTTTGGTGGTAAAACGCCCATAGACAGGGGTATTTATTGGGGTAAAAGCAGGTTGCTGGGTGATGGTAAGACATACGAAGGTTTCTTAAAGG
>JAUWVD010000057.1 GCA_030617585.1 Candidatus Methanophagales archaeon | reverse complement strand
TTAGAAAAAACAATCGGAGCGGAACTGTTGGAGCCAACGCATATCTATGTCCCGGAGATTATGGAAATGATAAATTCTAATTTGGATATAAAGGCATTAATGCATATCACTGGTGACGGGTTCTTAAATCTAACAAGGGTCAAATCAGATGTGGGTTTTGTAATAGAATATCTACCAGAAGCACCGCCGATTTTTACACTATTACAAAAACGTGGCAATGTCACGGATGAAGAGATGTTTAGAGTATATAACATGGGCATAGGCTTTTGCGTAATATTACCGGAGCAAGAAGCAGAAGCAGCTATTGAAATCGCGGGCAGGCATAAAGTGGATGCTTTTAGACTCGGCTACGTTGTTAAAGATCCCGATAAGAAAGTCATAATAAAACCTGCGAAATTATGTGGGCAAAACGGCCAATTCTATAAATAGCTATTAAACGCATGCTCAGTATCCCGTGGTCTGCATTCTAAGCACTAATTACCACAAGGGATATAAATTATATTCTTAGAGAACCTATAACTCTTTGGTTGTTATGTCTGGCAATTCTTTTGGAAAGATATTTAGGGTGACCTCCTGGGGCGAGTCACACGGGGAAGCGATAGGCGTGGTTGTGGATGGCTGCCCGTCAGAGCTTGAGCTGTCAGAAGCGGACATACAGTACGAACTGGACAGGCGAAAACCGGGCGTTAGTGCGATAACCACAGGGAGAAAGGAAGCGGATGCGGTGAAAGTATTGTCGGGCGTGTTCGACGGGAAAACATTGGGCACTCCTATCTCTATGCTCATCAGGAATAAGGATGTCGACTCAAGCCCCTACGAACCACTAAAAGATATTGCAAGGCCGGGTCAAGCGGATTTATCATATCAGATGAAGTATGGGATAAGAGACTATAGGGGAGGTGGAAGAGCTTCTGGACGCGAGACGGCAGCGAGAGTCGCAGCGGGAGCAATAGCAAAGAAGATCCTGGCTTTGCAGAACGTGCAAATTATCGGTCATGTGCTGGAAGTGGGCGGCATAAGGGCGAGGGAAATGCGAGTCGAGGAAATAAAGGAGAATGCCGAGCGAAATGCAGTTAGGTGTGCTGATTTAGAAGCCGCAAGCAGAATGGAAGCGCGAATAAAGGAAGTGAAAGCAGAAGGCGATAGTGTAGGCGGCATTGTAGAAGTAATTGCACTCGGAGTTCCAGCGGGTTTGGGCGAGCCGGTCTTCGATAAACTGGATGCAGAGCTTGCGAAGGCTTTGATGTGTATCGGCGCGGTGAAAGGCGTGGAAGTAGGCGCGGGATTCGGTGCTGCAAGGATGATGGGGAGCGAGATGAACGATGAATATTATATGTATGAAGGACAGGTAAGAACAAGAACGAACCATGCAGGAGGTATTTTAGGTGGCATCTCTACTGGCGAGCCAGTAATATGTAAAATGGCGGTGAAACCTACGCCTTCTATCTCAAAATCGCAAAGAAGTGTCAATATGGCGAAGCTGCAGGAACTGGAAATATCTATTTCGGGCAGGCATGACACATGTATATGCCCGCGGATAGTGCCCGTGGCAGAAGCGATGGTTGCTCTGGTGCTGGTGGACTTGATGCTAATTTTTAAGACACAGATTAACGCAGATTTAAAGTAATATATTGATTTTTAGGTATAATTTTTCTGCCACATTATTTACAGGGTGTTCCCTCGTTCCAAGCACCTCTAAGAATTCATGTCAGTCGGCTTTTCTCCAGACATACACTGGGTCAATGATACCATCAACCAAAAGGTCAAAAGGGATAACGTCCGGCCATTTCGCATCGAAAAGTTCGCTCATATAGCATGCCCCGACTATCTTTGGTTTGTACTTGGAAACATGATTCAAAGCCACCTCCGCCGATATATGAACATCCGGCATTGTAAGGCCGCCCATGAGTACGACTACCTGTGGATGAACATCTGTTGTCTCTTCCGAGACCTGCATCCCTACATCAGGAACAAATTTGATCACTTTTGCCTTTGCTTCATCGAGTAACGGTACGAAAACCTGCTGTACCGGTAAATTCCGTATCTCATAACTCTTCACCATAATATATGGGACACATAGCGCGGGACGCCCATAATAGACAATCTGTGCTCCATCTTCCAGCTCGTCTTCCATGAGCATTTCTTTGAATGGGCGCGATAAACCTTCTACACCTTTGCGCTTATCCTTCAGTTGCAACATGATAATATATGCTATTGTTACGGTATATAAATGATGGGTGAAATGAATAAATCGGAAAGCTTTTTATACTCGAAAACTCAGATAGAGAATTGTAACAATTCCTAATGGGTGTATGAATATGAATATGAAGATGGCAAAAAGGTTAGGTAGAGGTGAGATGTGATGTTTGCGGAACTGGTCACACTTTTTGCGGTAATTGTAATGGTAATCGTGTTGTACTACCTGTTAAAGGCGGCTAAGTATCTCATAGTTAATTCGATCCTTGGCTTGATCCTTCTTTTTGCTGCAAATGCACTCTTTGGATTGAAAATCGCATACTCCTGGCTTAACATCCTGATATGTGCGATCGGGGGCGTTATCGGTGCTGTCATTGTCATTATTTTAAATCTATAGGGCGGTATGTTCTGAGGTCTGCGCAAAAATGCGTATGAACTCACATAAAAATTTGAAACCTTATAAAAACAACAGCCTATTTATTGTGTACTAGATGACCATAGGGATCATAGGTGCAGGACTAACAGGATTAACACTCGGACGTCTAATAACCGATTGCGAAATATTAGAAAAGGATAGCGAGTGTGGCGGGTTATGCCGGTCAATAACAGAAGAAGGCTTCACCTTCGACTGCTGTGGCTCGCATATTATATTCTCGAAAGACCGCGAGGTATTGGACTTCATGCTCGAAAAGCTAGGAGCTAACATCGTGAAACGGCGGCGGAACACGAAAATAATGTATAACGGTATTTATGTAAAGTATCCATTTGAAAATGGGCTATCTGACTTACCGTTAACGGATAATTTCGAGTGTCTCATGGGCTTCATCGAAACCTTAACCAACGTTAATGATAAACCCGGGAATTTTAACGAGTGGCTCTACTACACTTTTGGAAAGGGTATGGCCGAGAAATATTTGGTGCCATACAATGAGAAGATTTGGAATTATGACACATCCAAGATGGGCACTTTTTGGGTTGATGGTAGGGTGCCAAGACCGCCCGTAGAGGATATAATTAAGTCTTCTCTTGGAATCGCCACAGAGGGCTACAAGCACCAATTGGAATTCTATTATCCAAAAGAAGGCGGTATAAACGCTCTAATCACAAGTTTAGAGCTTGAATCCCAGGCTAAAATAGTGAAAAAATTTGATGTAAAATCAATCTTTCGTGAGAATAACCACTGGGTCGTATCAAATGGTATAGAACAAAGGCGATATGAACAGATTATAGCAACGCAACCGATTTTCGATCTTATGCACGCAATTGCAGATGTGCCTCCGACAATTTACAATGCCCTGCACGAACTGAAATACAATTCCCTTATCACTGTAATGCTCGGGCTCAACGTGGAGAATTTAAACGATTTCTCATGGTTGTATATACCCGATGGTGATTGTCTCGCCCATAGAGTCGCTTTCCCATCGAATTACAGTGAAGACATTGCACCAGAAGGAAAGAGCGCTGTTCTCGCTGAGATAACCTATAATAACGGTGATTCAATAGCTAAATTGTCGGACGAAGAGCTAATAACTCGCACAATAGAAGAACTGGATAAAAAAAGGATTATCGATAAGGATACAGTATGCTACAGCAAAGCAAAGAGGACGAAGTTTGCATATGTGGTATATGATTTGAGTTATAAGAAGAATATCGAGGTGATAATGAGCTTTTTAAACCACATAGGGATTTACCCGGTAGGACGGTTTGCGGAATTCAAATATCTTAATATGGATGCATGTATAAGAAATGCACTGGATTTTACAAAGGGAATGAATGAATAAATAATGAATAAGAGAATCTCGGTCGTTATCCCAACGTATAATGAAGAGCGATATGTAGAACGATGCTTGAAGAGTCTTGTAAATCAAACCCTGCCTCGTGCTGAATTTGAACTCATAGTTGTAGACGGCGGGAGCACAGACAGGACAGTAGAAATAGCACATGGATATGCTGATATAGTAATGCAACAGAAGAGCAAAGGTGTCGGCGGTGCGAGAAACGATGGTGTGGATGCGGCGAGTGCGGAACTTATCGCGACGACCGATGCTGATATATTTCTACCGCGAGATTGGCTTGCACGTATATGTGCAAATCTCGCACGTGACGGTGTTGTCGTGGCTTACGGACCGATAAAACCTATTGAAGACAAATTTAAATACCGGTTCTTAATCGGGATGTTTAATAAGCTCATGCATGTATTCGCTATCCTAAGGGTATTTTATTTCACGATCGGGTCAAATACGGCATTCCGAAGACGCGCATTCTTACAGGTGGGTGGATATTCTGATATGCCTGCAGGAGAGGATTATGGGATCGCACTGAAGCTAAAAGGCAAAGGCAGGGTATTATATGACCCATATCTTCACGTATGGTTCTCTATGCGACGCATGGAGAAGTTCGGCATCCTGCGAGCTTTATATATCTGGATACTAAATATAATAGCAGAAAAAAGGGGCAAGAGTCCGAAGGTAAATTACATGCAACAAACATATAAATAATCAAGTTACCATGAAGATAATTCAGGCTTCCTGTTACTACCCGCCGCATATTGGTGGTGTGGAAAATCACGTTATGGAGCTGACAAAGGCATTAATAAGGAGAGATAATGACTTGCGGGTTCTAACTTCCGACATTCCGAAGAATGAGTATAACGGCTGTATTAAGTTCAAGGCAAAGGAGATTTTCCCTCATTATGTGCCGTTCATCTTCGGATTGTCTAAAATAAAGTTCATGGACGCAGATATATTCCACTCCCACTGTCCACCGCCATTTTTTTCTAAAGCTATCTGTAAAGCGAACAAAAAACCACATGTCATTACTTATCATTTCGATGTCAAAATCCCGAAAAGGGCAGGGAATATTAGAATTCCTACCTTGCTGGGCGAATATGCAGAGAAGTATTATGCACAGCATTACGCATTGAAAGTAATAGAAGATTGTGACGCGATCATTGTAACCGGTAAGAGCTATGCCGAGACATCGCCGATTCTTTACAAATTCCTTTCTAAATGCCATGTCATCCCGAATGGGATAGATATAAGTAAATTTGATGCTGCGATAAGGACATTAAATGTGCGAAGATCAAAAATTGTGCTCTTCGTCGGCAGGCTCGTTCTGCCAAAGGGTATAGACGATTTAATAAGAGCAATGCCAGCGGTTTTGAAAGAGGTCCCGGAAGCGAAACTGGTAATCGTGGGAGAAGGCGAAGAGCAAAAAAATTTGGTCGAGCTAGTAAGAAATCTGGCTTTAGAAGACAAAGTTGAGTTCCGAGGCTACGTGAAATTTAAAGAGCTGGTTAAGAGTTATAGAGAAGCTTCTGTTTTCGTTTTACCATCATTTACAAGGCTTGAGAATTTCGGTATTGTGCTGTTAGAAGCAATGGCATGCAGGACACCTGTAATAGCTTCTGATATCCCAGGCGTAAGAGAGAACATAACAAAAGATAATGGGCTATTATTCCCGCCAAGAGATGTTGATCGCTTAGCGGATTCCATTATAACGATAATTTCCGATGGTGAAAAGGTAAAGCGTATGGGAGAAGCAGGAAGGAAGCTTGTAGAAGAGAAATATGACTGGAATGTGATAGCAGAGCAAGTATCTAAGTTGTATAGCGGTCTTTAACGCATCTCGCTGATCATTTTTACGCTCGTTATGCCGCCCGCAATCAGGTTCAGATAATACGTGCACAATCGCCATAGGAACATGAAGACACCTAATATAGGTGTTCCTACCAGGCTATGATATAGGGCAGTGACACCGACTTCCGCTATGCCGCTGCCACCGGGTGTTATAGGTACCGCCACGATTATAGTGAGGATAAATTGTGCGGCAATTGAATATAGCCAGACTGGATCTGCACCGAGGCCAAGCAGTAAGAACGAAGGTATCAAAAATGCAACCAGCCAAAATGCAGCGGTAAGGAACAAAGCGAGCCCCAGAGTGCTTTTTCCGTCTGATCGGAATCTATTTATAGCACTAAAAAAATTCGCTATCTCTATAAGAATCTTATCCTTTATCTTTTCCACTCTTCTACTCTTTATCTTCGCGAGCAAGGCTTTAATGAATTTCGTCGCCTTTTCTGGCTTCGCTACTGCATAAGCCATGAACACGACACCGGCGGTGATTAAAGCTCCGATGACCGTAAAAATAACGTATATGGCGGTATTGTTGGCTAATACTGCTCGAAATAGCAGAAAACTCAGTGCCGTACCAATCGCTATGACGACAAAGTCCAGTACTCGCTCACCCAAAACGACCGCTGTTCCATCACCAACGCTAAATCCGTGTTTATTCAGCAGGTATATCCGCACAGGTTCGCCGCCGAACTGCGAAGGTGTTATGCAGGCGGCAAAGAGGCTGGAAAAGATTATCTTTAGTGATTTCGGCAGGCTCAACCTTTTTACTTCTACACTACCATCATGAGTTCCGATAAAATTACCCATTATCTTCAGCCGACAGCCCCATAGTATCCAGGACACGACATGCATGCAAATTGCTAATACGAAATAATAAGGGTTGATTTCTGTAAGATAATCCAACGTCTCACTGGTTATTTTGTAGGGAGAGTAGAAGAGGATGAAAACTATAGTCGTGATACTTATTAGAATTGATGTGGTTAGCAATAGTAGTTTCCGACGTTCTGACATAAAAAGGTAATATGTTTACCAATATAAAAACAACGAGATTTTACAGGATTAACACAACACTTTTTCTTTTTTACAAAAAGAAAAC
>JAUWVD010000045.1 GCA_030617585.1 Candidatus Methanophagales archaeon | reverse complement strand
GGGACCAGGAAAAGGATGCTGGTTCAGTATCGGAAGCGGCATACCGAGCTCCTTCGCCACTTCACGCACTTCATCCTTATACAAATCCGCAATTGGCTCTACCAACTTCAGTTCCAGCTTCTCCGGAAGCCCACCCACGTTATGATGCGATTTTATTCGTGATGACTTTTGCGAGCTCGCCCCCGCACTCTCTATTCTATCAGGATATATAGTGCCCTGAGCGAGGAAATCAACGTTACCAAGCTTATTCGCCTCTTCCTCAAAGACATTTATGAACTGTTCGCCTATTACCTTCCGCTTCGCTTCGGCGTCCTTAACGTCCCGCAATCCATTCAAAAAACGCTCTTTCGCATCTACAAATACCAGCTTCATATTGAAATTATTCTCAAACGTGTTTATAACCGTTTCTTTTTCGCCTTCTCGCAGTAGTCCATTATCAACGAAGATGCACGTGAGTCTATCACCTATGGCTTTATTGACGAGCACCGCAGTAGTGGAAGAGTCTATTCCACCACTGAGTCCACATATCACTCTTCCATCATTACCTACCGCGCTCTTTATCTCTTCTATCTTATCTCTAACGAAAGATTCAATCGTCCAGTTTCTCTCGCAGCCGCATATTTTATATAGGAAATTCCACAGTATTTTTTCGCCCTTATCCGTATGGTGAACCTCCGGGTGGAATTGAACGCCATAATTATTGGAAATACGAAATGCTGCAACAGGTGAATTCATCGTATAGCCTATTATATCCGCACCATCAAATTGCTCTATCACGTCGCCATGAGACATCCACACGTTTATCCTTCCGTTCTCACTTCCACGCTCAGTTAACCCCTCAAACAGGGCACAATCTTTTATGAGCAACTCTGTTCTTCCAAATTCGCTTTTCATTCCTTCGCCTACCACGCCACCTTTTACATACGCAATCAACTGTGCACCATAACAAATCCCGAGAATGGGTATGCTCAAATCAACAAACTCGGAACTGCATTTTGGACTGTTAGGTTCGTGGATACTAAAAGGACTGCCGGAAAGGATAATCCCTTTAATCTTACCTGTTCCTTCCTCTGCTTCTATTCCTCTTTTAAGCTCTTCAATGGGTATATCATACGGGAGAAGTTCCGTATAAACGCCTAATTCTCTACACCTTCTCACGATGAGGTGGCTATATTGCCCTCCAAAATCGAGCACCACTACTTTGTCTTTTTCCTTCTCTGCTTCCCTCTTCTCTATTATGCTATTTCTATCTGGCATCGCATGGTCTTTTTTGTTGTATTAGTTAATAATATTCGTTAATCTTTATAATTAATCTAGATTTATAAAAGAATAGCAGACATAAAAGTATTGATTGAGGAGGCAAAAGTGTAAAAAATGTTTGAGCCGGAAAAATTTATTGAAAAACAGGTAGATGAAGTAAAAGAAACAATAGGGGATGAGAAAGCAGTAATAGCAACTTCGGGAGGTGTGGATTCCACCGTTTGTGCCGTTCTCACCTATCGTGCGATAGGAGACCGAGCGGTAATAGTTTTCATTGACGATGGCTTGATGCGCGAAGGCGAGGCAGAGCAAGTCACAAACTTCTTTAAGGCGCTCAATATGAATACAAGGCTGGTGGATGCAGCTACGGAGTTTTTTGATGCTTTAAAAGGAATTACTGAGCCAGAAGAGAAGAGGAAAGCATTTCGAAATACGTTCTACTCTGTTCTCGGAAGGGTTGTGCGAGAAGAGAACGCCAAGTATTTAGTGCAGGGAACAATAGCGGCAGATATTCTTGAGACTGTGAAGGGAATCAAGACACAGCACAACATTCTTGAACAGATAGGTATTGACCCGGAAAGTTATGGATTAACGATTGTTGAGCCTCTGAGGGAGATATACAAGCACGAAGTAAGAGAAGTTGCCAGAAGTGTGGATTTGCCGGCGGAGTTTTCGGAGCGCCCACCTTTCCCTGGTCCCGGACTTGCTACGAGAACACTTGGTGAAGTGACGCTTGAACGTGTAGAGATAGAAAGAAGAGCAACGACAATTGTGGAAGAGGAAACTACTGATATTGAGTCGTTTCAGAGTATGGCGGTTTTGATGAATGACAAGGCTACCGGGATTAGAGATGATAAAAGAGCGTATGGCAACATAATCGTTGTTAGACTGGTCAAAAGCGAAGCAGCCATTACGGCAGAAGCGGTTAACGTCCCCTGGGCGGTCCTAAAGAGGATAGATAAGAGGATTACGACAGAGATTCCAGAAGTTGTGCACGTGCTTTATTCTCTAACGGATAAGCCACCGGCAACGATAGAATTCCAATAGGATATAGCACAAGATTACACAGATTCTCACGAGAGGTATAAATGGGGAAAAAACAAAAATAAATGCATTATTTATATGCCATTACAACAATCTCAACATAGGAGGGGAATAGTCGTGGGTGCTGCTTCTATCACATTGCCATGGTAGAAAAAGATTAAAAGGGTAAGAGGAGTGGAACAGGCGAACAAGATAACTTTTGAGCAGTATGTAAGGCTGGCTTTGAGTCATGCGAGATTTTCTCGGAATGAAGATGCGTCCTGGACGGTAGAAGTGCCTGTGCTTCCCGGATGCATCACCTGGGGTATAACAAGAATAGAGGCTGTGGAGATGGCGAAGGATGCAATAGAAGCATGGATAATTACAGCGCTTCGCTTCGGCGATGAAATCCCGGCGATTGACGGTTGTTACCTGCAATATGCGATTGATGAAATAGAAGATGTCGAGACTACACCCCGAGAAACCGAAGGAAGTTATTCGGAAACTGCGGGAAGCAGGGTTTGAAGGTCCTTTCGGTGGCGGAAAGCATGTGACGATGCGACATCCTGATAGTAGGAAGAAGATACCAATTCCCACCCACGGAGGGAGGGACATACCTATTGGAACTTTGAGGGCGATCCTTAGAGAGTCAGAAATTTCTCCGGTGGAATGGGAAAAGCTTTAAGAATTGTTTTTACCAACTTTATATTTTTCTTTATAAAATAAAATTAAAGACTGAAAATATGAGAACAGAAATGACAAAACGAATAATCCCCTGCCTCGATACAACGTTCGATGAGCAGGGAAAGGCAGTTGTAGTGAAAGGAATAGAATTTGAGCAACTCAAGTATGCCGGTGACCCGGTCGAACTAGCAAAGCGATACGATGCGCAGGGAGCGGATGAACTAGTTTTTCTCGATATTTCCGCGTCCGTCGAGAGAAGAGACACAATGGTCTCAATGGTAAAGAAGATAGCAGAGCAAGTATCCATTCCTTTATGCGTGGGCGGCGGGATAAAGAGCATAGCGGATTTTGAAAAGGTGTTTGATGCTGGCGCTGACAAGATAGGCGCGAATACCGCAGCGGTAAAGAACCCAGAGCTAATAAAAGAAGCAGCCGAGAAATATGGAGATCGTATCGTAGTTGCAATTGACTGCAAGCGGAAGCTTGAGGCGGCAGAAGGCAAAACGCAGGTGCAATTAGAAGATGGAACGAGTGCCTGGTATGACGTCGTAATTTACGGTGGGCGCGAGTATACCGGAATTGATGCGATAAAGTGGGCAAAAGAGGTGCAGGCGCTCGGTGCTGCGGAGATATTACTAACTTCTAAGGATAGAGATGGTACGACAGACGGCTATGACATACCCATAACAAAAGCAATTGCTGAAGCGGTGGATATTCCTGTAATTGCTTCCGGTGGTGTAGGGAGTTTAGAGCACATTTACGAGGGTTTTGTTAATGGCGCGGCGGACGCATGCCTGGCCGCGAGTATTTTCCATTACGGGACGTATACGGTAGGCGAGATAAAGGACTATTTGAAGGAAAAGGGGCTGACACTATGAGTTCAAGTCCCTATTCCTGTGTTAGAATGTTCTAAACGGAATGATAGATAGGATCAATCATGGAAAAGATAAATATTGCGTTGGTTGGCTATGGAAACGTGGGTAGAGGGGTCGAAGAGGCGCTAAAACTAAAACTAAATGCCGATACAGAGTTAGTAGCGGTGTTAACCAGAAGACCGGAACAAGTAAGAAAAGAGCTAAAAGAGGTACCTGTATTTCACATCGATGAAAACCCAGGAGATATTCAAGTAGATGTAGCGATTCTCTGCGGCGGCTCAAAGGAAGACATCCCGATTCAGGGTCCAAAGTTTGCCGAGAGATTCAATACGGTTGACAGTTTTGATACGCATGCAGATATCCAGAGCTATTACCAGAAGATGGATTCAATCGTAAAAGAGTATGGACATGTCCATGTAATTTCTGCAGGTTGGGATCCCGGGATTTTCTCTCTAATGAGGGTCTTAGGTGACGCATTTCTGCCACAAAACAAACAGTACACCTTTTGGGGTAAAGGAGTTAGCCAGGGGCATTCCGACGCGGCAAGAAAAGTTGAGGGTGTTCTGGACGCCAGAGCGTACACTATTCCGATAGAGCAAGCGGTACAACGTGTAAGAACCGGCGAAACTACGGAGTTTACCAAAAGAGAGATGCACAAACGCCTGGTTTATGTTGTTGCAGAAGAAGGAGCCGATATAGAGCGAATAAGAATGGATATAGCTACCATGCCTCATTATTATGATGAATATGATACAAAAGTATTGTTCATCAGTAAAGAGGATATGCGTGAAAATCATTCTAAACTGCCCCATGGCGGTTTTGTACTTACTTCTGGCGTGACCGGCGAGGGCAATAAGCAAATACTCGAATACCGATGTCAATTGGAGAGCAACCCAGAATTCACAGCAAATGTTTTGGTCGCGTGCGCAAGAGCAGCATTTCGACTCTGCAAAGAGGGACGCAAGGGTGCTTTTACAATGCTCGATATTCCGCCAGGATATTTGAGCCCTCATTCCGCGGAGATACTGAGAAAGAGCTTTATGTAGCTGAAGTGGAATAAACGCTCAAAAAACAATGATTAATTAATACAAAGGTAAAAGACAATGATAAAAGAGTGGCGGCACTTTATCAAGTCGGACCCGACAGTGATGATGGGCAAGCCTGTGATCACAGGTACGAGGGTCACAGTAGAATTAATATTGGAAAAATTGGCAGCTGGTGAAACAGTAGAGCAAATCATTGCTGAGCATCCTCGTTTAACAAAGGAGGGGGCTTATGCCGCACTTGCTTTCGCATCAGAAGCATTGCGAGCAGATGTAGTGTACCCTACATAAGGGGAGAAATTTCACAACGTGAATCTCAAGAAAACATCTTTTAGAATGAAAATCATTTAGCTTTATTTATAAAGAAAATGCCAAAAGACAAAAAGATCAATCGGGTGCTGGTAATAGGCTCTGGTCCTATCATTATTGGTCAGGCATGTGAATTTGATTATTCGGGTACGCAAGCGTGCAAAGCGTTAAAAGAGGAAGGTTATGAGGTAGTGTTGGTGAATTCCAATCCCGCTACCATTATGACCGATCCGGGAATGGCTGACCGGACGTACATCGAACCGCTTACCCTGTCGAACGTGGAGAAGATAATAGCAAAGGAGCGACCAGATGCTTTGCTGCCCAACCTTGGCGGTCAGACCGGGCTGAATCTCTCTGCGGAACTCAGTAAAAATGGGATACTAGCCAAATACGGTGTTATGATGATAGGTGTAGACGCGGATGCAATAGAACGCGGTGAAGATCGTATCGCATTCAAAGAGACCATGGCAAAACTGGATATTCAAATGCCAGAGAGCGCACCCGCTTATTCTGTCGAGGAAGCGGAGAAGATAGCACAGGAATTGGGTTATCCGGTAGTCATCAGACCCGCATACACCATGGGTGGCACCGGCGGCGGAATTGTATACAACGTAGAAGAATTGAAGACTATTGTCACCCGGGGTATCTCGGCAAGCTTAATAGGACAGGTGCTCGTAGAGGAATCGGTTTTAGGCTGGGAAGAGCTTGAACTCGAGGTGATACGGGATAAAAAAGGAAGTAAGATTACTGTTTGTTTTATTGAAAATGTAGATCCCATGGGCGTGCATACGGGCGATAGTTTTTGTGTAGCGCCGATGCTAACGGTAAAGAAAGAGCTACAGAATAAGTTACAGGAGCTCTCTTACCGGATTGTTGATGCCATTGGTGTGTTAGGCGGAACAAACGTACAATTTGCGCATAACCCGGAAGATGGCAGAGTGGTGGTTATTGAAATCAACCCACGCACTTCGCGATCCTCAGCATTAGCATCAAAAGCTACCGGTTTCCCTATCGCGCGTATATCAGCGAAACTCGCTACTGGTATAACTCTTGATGAACTCCCCTACTGGAAAGAAGGCACACTTGACAAATATACGCCTAGTGGCGATTATGTAGTCGTAAAATTCGCAAGATGGGCATTTGAGAAGTTCCCACAGACGCAAGACGTACTGGGGACGCAGATGAAAGCCGTGGGTGAGGTTATGAGCATAGGTAAGAATTTCAAGGAGGCGTTCCAAAAGGCTATTCGCTCTCTGGAGATCAAGAGATACGGTATTGGCGGCGTAAATGATTTTGCAGCGCTTTCTCTTCCCGAACTCAAGCCGAAATTAGCATATCCTTCAAGTGAGCGCATTTTCTTGATCTATGAAGCATTACGCAAAGGTATGTCGGTTGAGGAACTTTATCAGCTCACTAAAATCGGTAGATGGTTTATCAGGCAGATGCAAGAGCTGGTAGAATTCGAGGAAGAGTTAAAGCTGTTCTACGGTAAGGACCTGCCAGACGAAAAGCTCAAAAGTGCAAAGGAGAACGGATTCTCGGACAGATACATCGCGCAACTGCTGGGCAAGACGGAACAGCAGATACGTACACAACGTCTCAACGCAGGGAAGAAGGAAGCATATGCGCCTGTGCCGGTAAGCGGTGCGGATGCCGCCTACTATTACTCAACCTACAATGCTGACGATTCGGTTACTGTCTCGCCCAAACGCAAGGTAATGATTTTAGGCGGTGGTCCTAACCGCATAGGACAGGGCATAGAGTTTGATTATACCTGCGTTCATGCTGCGTTCGCATTACGGGAAGAGGGACTTGAGTCGGTAATGGTCAATTGCAACCCTGAAACGGTATCCACAGATTACGACACTTCAGACAAACTTTATTTCGAGCCTCTAACTGTAGAGGACGTATTAAGCATTTATGAAAAGGAAAAGCCAGAGGGTGTAATCGTGCAGTTTGGCGGACAAACACCACTTAATATAGCAAGAGAGCTTTATGAAGCGGGCGTGAAGGTTCTGGGCACAAGTCCGGATAGCATTCATTTGGCTGAGGACCGGGAGCTATTCAAGGCCGTGATAACAAAGCTCGGTATTCCACAGCCGGAAAGCGGCACCGCACGGTCAGTAGAAGAGGCGCTTGTGGTTGGCCGGGAAATAGGATTCCCTTTGATGGTACGACCTTCTTTTGTGCTTGGTGGAAGGGGCATGGAGATAGTGTATGACGATAAGATGCTCCTGGATTATGCAAAAACCGCAGTCGACGTTAGTCCTGAATATCCGATGTTAATAGATAAATTCCTGGAGCAAGCTATCGAGACTGAGGTGGATGCCATCGCAGATGGCGAGGACGTGTATATTGCTGCAGTAATGGAACATATAGAGCTTGCAGGGGTACACTCAGGAGATAGCGCATGTGTAATTCCTCCGCGTAATATTACAAAACGGAATCTTGCGGAAATAGAAGACTATACAAAGAAAATCGCCGATGCGCTACAGGTCATTGGACTCATGAATATCCAATACGCAATAGCCGAGGGGAAGGTCTATATCCTGGAAGCAAATCCACGCGCTTCTCGTACCGTTCCGTTAGTGAGTAAGGTTACTGGCGTTCCGGTAGCTAAAGTAACAACGAAGGTGCTGTTAGGTAAGAAGTTGATAGACCTGCTCAAGGAGGTT
>JAUWVD010000100.1 GCA_030617585.1 Candidatus Methanophagales archaeon | reverse complement strand
GCGCAAAAGAGGTAAGAACTGCAACATTACAGCATAAAACTGCATCCTCGTTCATTCCCGATTTCTATGGCGAGCTCATGAGAGAATGGAAATGGGTGGTATATATCTGGAGCATTCATGAGGATTTGATGGACTTAATGGGGCGGGTGATTGCTAATGGCGGGCTGAGCATAGAAGAGATAAGAGCTGCTATGGCGGAAGAATTCGACTTCTACGTGCCCTATCACCTTCTAAATGATGTATTAGAAAATATGAAATATCACGGTAAGATAAAAAGTAAAGAAGAAAGGGGGAAGGTTGTGTGGGTACTGTGCTAAATTGTCTGGATTTTATTTTATAGTGACTCAATACAAAAAGACTCCCGCAACACCTCTTTATTTATCTTCCCACTTGTAAATGTCTTTCCGCTGTTCAGTTCATTTACTGTGATCTGCGCAGGTGCAAACATGGCTGCATCTACCTTGTAGAAGTCGAAACCCGCATTTTTAAATGTTGTGTAGAACGGTTTCCCATAGTCCTTTGAGATCTGCGAAGGCACTTTCTTCAGGTATCCCTTCAAATCTTCCACATCATCGTATTTTATCACGTAATAAATGTGACTACCGTATATGATACAATCATTGGTCGAACCCATGCACTTCACATCATCACCAACAATAGGTGAGATTGGTATGATACCATGAGCGTGTTCTATGCAGTTTATGTCAAAACCTAAAGACTCGAGCTTGTGAACGCCTGTTTCCACGCCTCTGGCAGAAATCTGTACAGAGCCCGCAATGGATGCTGTTGGCGCCACCACGATATAAAGGTCTTCTGGTTCTACCCTGCACGCCTTCGCTATTTCTTCCGTCACTTCTTCATCGGGTATACTGCTACATTCTAAAACCAACACGGCCTCATTTGCGTCGTCTTCATACCCTATCTTCTCATATAACTCTTTCGGATTGAGTGAAAGTGCTCTTGCGGGTCCGGAACCCATACCGAAGAATTTATTCACACTTATCCGCCATCCCGCAAATTGCGATGCCATACAGGCGATTACCGGATGGTCCGTAGTAATCTCTATCGCAGGCACGACCATTTCACCGAGATCAAAGCTGCTGAATTTGAGATCCGCAAGGTCCGCCATGCATATCCGGGATAAGTATAACCCGGCTTCAAGACCACCTTTTTCTTCCACTCCGGCATCTATTATCGTTGTCCCGTTAGCCAACTCTTCTATGCCCACCTGCAACTCATCCGCGTTGTCCATCATCTCTTCAAATACATCCAATCCATATTCATTCACGCTTATCATCATTCTTTTCCACCTCTCCTATTACATACCATGCACCTCTATTTATTATAATGATATGGTTTTGTCAAAAATCGTGCAAAAGCCCAAAAACCATTAGGGGTCTATCTGAACAGTATCACCTCTTTTCTCTTCTTTCCTGCCTTCCACTCCTTCATCTTCTCGTTCAGCAAATGCTGGTCCACAAAGACGAAATCGCCATTCTCTTCCTTTAGCAGTAAAGGTATCTCATCAATAGAAAAAGTGGGAATGTGAAACACAAGAAACGTATTAGTGGCGAAATGCGATAACTCTTTACCATATATTACCGCACTAATACCCTTCTTCGCTAACAGTTCCGCTGTGCTTGCCCCGCCCCCACTACCGTCCTCGAGGAATACAACGTCACCTTTTTTTAGCCCATGCCGCCGATGTGCATCTAAGATTGCATCATGAGAGAAAGATTTTATCCGCTTTATCCTTTTCCCGCCCTTTACTCCTCTTTTTCCTTTCAGTTCTTCTAGGATTATCCTTAATTCTGCATTCAGCTCGTCCTTTTCTTTTAATTCTTCTCTCAGCCGCACTATCTTATTGTCTCTCCGCCGTATCTCTTCTATTACTGCCATCTCTCTTCTCCCTTCAGACCGCATAGAATCGAGTTTGTGGTTTAGCCCCCTTATTTTGAGTTCTTTTTCAGCGTCCATTGCCTTTAAAGAGGTCATGAGCTCTTCTAGCATCTCTATCTTCTCTTCTTTCTGCTTTATAATTCTGCGTAATTTGAGGATAGTTTCGCTTTTGTCATCGCTCTTTTTCTCTTCCAGCCTTTCCTCTTTTATAACCTCTTTATTTCCCCCATCTACACTAATTAATCTGTCTATTGCCACACTTATAGAGACACCTTTAACTACCTGCGCCTTCACCTCTTCCACGTCCACTCCCGCCGGCGTCTTCTTCTGCACCTGCGAGAATTTCTTCTTATATCGCTTTAATGCATTGACACAAGCAGCCAAAGCATCCCTTTCATGTGCATTTTTATATTCATAGCCTGCCCCTTTCGTCAGTGCAATCTTCTCCTCCAGTGACAGGGATTCGTCTAATTCCGGGACTAGAGAGGAGAAGATGCTGCTTATCCTTTTTACCATTGAAGGGGTGGGTGTGACGTCAGAAGCGACTATCAAAGGCTTTCCAAGTGATATTATCCGTGCTACCGTATCTGAGACAGAATAATTCTTTGAGCTAAATACGTCTATTGGTCTCCCATCAAGGTCGAGCATGGCAACTCCTATCGTGGTACCGGGATCTATGCCAACGATGGTGTAGCTTCGTTTTATGGATGAGTATGCCATCTGCTTATTTTTTAAAATCAGATTACTATACAAATGTAATATTACTTATTTATGGTAGAGATGGGAGGGGAATGAATGAAACTGGGAATAATCGCAGATACTCATGATGATCTCGAAGCAATAGAAAAAGCGGTAGGGGAGCTATATGAAGACCCTCATGACTTTGAACTTGCCAGGAAGAAGCTAATTGTGACGCATAAACCAAAGATAGTGGAGGCGTTGGCTGTATCGGGCGCTTATGATGTGGTGATATATGGGCATACACATAAAGCGGAGATAGAGAAGAAAGAGGATAAAGCGTTGATGATAAATCCCGGAGAATGCTGCGGGCGCCTCACGAGAAGGAGAACGGTTGCCATACTCGATTTAGAGAAGGATGAGGCGAAAATAGTGCAAGTGTAAAAATCATGAAAAAAGCGCAAATTATTTATAATGATAACTCAAACCCATATAAAAAGGAAGATTAGTAAATAATATGTAAGGAGGAATACTCAAATGGGAACGTTATATGAAGACATAATTGATTATGGTGGAGAGGTTTTTGGCAAGGAGCATTTAGAAACGCTCAGGGAGTGCGTGCAATGCGGTAAGTGTACTGGCGGCTGTCCCTCCGGGAGGAACACGGCGTTCAGGACGAGAAAGCTAATGCAGATGGCTCTGGTGGATATGCGTGAGGAGATTTTTAACGCCCCCGAATTGTGGTTCTGCTCAACTTGTTACACCTGTTATGAACGATGTCCAAAAGGTGTAAAAGTGACAGATGTAATAAGAACGATAAGGAACTTGGCGGCGAAGGAAGGGCACATGTCTGTTCCACACAGGATGATTGGCGTTTATGTGATGAAAACCGGACATGCAGTGCCGATCGGTCCTGCTCAGATGGAACTGAGGGAAGCGGTAGGTCTTGAGTCGCAGCCTCCGACCGCGCAGAAACACAAAGACCAATTGGAGCAGGTGCAGACAATATTCAAGACGACGGGCTATGACGCGATGATTGATTTTGATTGGGACACGATGAACTTAAAAGGGATGGATAAAGGGGGTAAGAAATGACGGAATATCCAACGGAATATGCTTATTTCCTCGGTTGTATTACGCCGAACAGGTATCCGGGGATAGAAGCAGCAACGAAGAAGATATTTAAAGAGTTTGGGATAGAGACGAAGGAGATGATGGGTGCTTCGTGCTGTCCAGCGCCGGGAGTCTTTGGCTCTTTTGACATGCATACGTGGCTTCCTGTCGCAGCGCGTAATCTCGCTATTGCGGAAGAGATGGATCTCGAAATATATGTAACGTGTAATGGTTGTTACGGGTCACTTCAGGAAGCAGACCATTTACTGCGGGAGAATCCAAAGTTAAAAGAGAAGACCAATAAGATATTAGGTAAATTTGGCAGGGAATACAAAGGCACTACAAAGGTGAACCATTCAATTGTGGTTCTTCACGACTTTATTGGTTTGGACAAGCTAAAGGAGCGTATAACGAAACCGATGAACGATGTGAATGTAGCTGTGCATTACGGCTGCCATTTCCTCAAACCACGAGAGGTGCGTGGACACGGGTCTTCTGAAACTCCCTATATCCTGGAGGATCTTGTAAAGGTAACCGGTGCAAAAGACGTAGATTATAAGGACAAATTGATGTGCTGTGGCGCTGGTGGCGGAAACCGAACTGCTGACTCAGTTCAATCTCTAGAATGGATGCGTCAGAAGCTGGTGAGTGCGATAGAAGTGGGGTGTGATTGCATGGTTCATCCCTGTGCTTTCTGCCATTTGCAGCTTGACAGAGGTCAAGCGGAGATGGAGAAGCCTTTTGGCGTATTCTTTAATTTTCCAATACTATTCGCCACGCAGTTCCTCGGGCTTGCAATGGGACTCAGCGAAAAAGAAGTGGGATTGGACGCACAAACGACTAAAATGCCAGAGAAATTACTAAAATAATATAAAATAGAAAAGAAAAAATATTTTTTTTCTTCTTTTTGTTTTGTTTAAGTGAGTTAAGAATGAATTTACCAGAGTTTTGTGGGTTTAGCTAGCACTGCTTTAAATTGTCCTTTTTTCTGCCTTACGGCACGCAAGTCCTTCTCCTTTTCCGTTATTTTATTTATCAGTTCTGTCCTCTGATCCTCTTCCGCTGCACTTTTAAATTCAGTTACTAAATCGCCTATATCCTTTACCAATACAGCTATTTCTTCATCCTTTTCCTTTATTTCCTCATCTGGTACTACGCTCATTTTACATTACTACCTCCATTTATGTTATAAATGCAAGATATGATACTTCCAGCATTTATATCTTTCTATTTTAGCCTTTCAATACGATCTCTATA
>JAUWVD010000172.1 GCA_030617585.1 Candidatus Methanophagales archaeon | reverse complement strand
AATCTGTGTCAATATTTAATTTTAGTTGGATATTATGCTTTCTTGATTTATAAAACGTGCTAACGCTTTCGCACACACGCCCCTAAAAAGGCAATAAACGGTGGTGACGGCTTGTTCGGTCTCGACTTGAATTCCGGATGGAACTGCGTAGCGAAGAAAAATGGATGCTTTTGGTTCTCCAATATCTCCATTCTCGTGCCACTTCTGTCAGAACCCGAAAAGATCATCCCTTCTTGTTCTATCATACCCACATACTCAGGATTTACCTCGTACCGGTGCCTGTGCCGTTCCACGATCTTCTTCTTGCCGTATACCCGCTCCGCTAATGTATCCCCTCGTATAAACACTTCATAATCGCCCAGCATCATCGTCCCACCCTTCGCAGTCACATCTTTTTGCTCTTCCAGCAGGTCTATCACCGGATGTGGCGTATCACAGAGTTCCGCGCTATGTGCATCCTTCAGTTTTGCGATGTTCCTTGCGGCCTCTATCACTGCTAACTGGAATCCAAAACACAATCCCAAAAATGGTATTTTATTCACTCTTGCATATTCTATCGCCTTTATCTTACCTTCGGCGCCACGAATGCCGAAACCACCTGGAACCAGTATGCCCTGCACATCATCAAAAACTGTTATCGCACCTTTAACTTCCAAATCTTCCGCTTCTAGCCACCGCATCGTCACTTTACAGCCTATCGCCGTAGCTGCGTGCTTTATCGCTTCTTTTATACTCAAATATGAATCCTCTAACTCTGCATATTTGCCCACTATCGCTATTAATATCGCTTTATCACTGGCAGAGAGCGCCTTTTGCCGCTCTACCATCTTCAGCCAGGCCATGTCTTTCTTTTGCTGCTCTAACTGCAGCTTTTGCATTACATAAGTGTAAATACCTTCCTTCTCCAAGAGTAGCGGCACTTCGTATACGTCCTCTGTATCAGGTGCGCTAATCACCGCTTCCGGCTTCACATTACAGAACATTGCTATTTTCTTCTTTACGTCCACCTTCAGTGCCTTTTTACATCGGCATACAATCATATCAGGTTGGAGCCCTAGTTCTCGGAGTGCCTTCACAGAGTGCTGTGTGGGCTTTGTCTTTTGCTCGCCCAAAGTAGTAGAAGGAACTAAAGTAACGTGAATGAATAGGAAATCCGTCTCGCTCTCCTCGCCCTGCATTTGCCTTATCGCTTCCAGGAAGGGCATGCTCTCTATGTCGCCAACCGTGCCACCTACCTCCACCAAGCAGATGTCGGCACCACTATTAGCTGCAACATCCCTTATTCGTGCCTTTATCTCATTCGTCACATGCGGGATTATCTGCACTGTCTGACCCAGATATTCTCCCTTCCGCTCTCGCTCTATGACCGCGGAATAAACGACACCCGTGGTAATATTATGCACTCGCTCCAGCTCAACATCAGTGAACCGCTCGTAATTACCCAGATCCAGGTCAACCTCCGTGCCATCGCCCAGGACATACACTTCTCCATGCTGAAAGGGATTCATCGTACCGGCATCTATGTTTATGTACGGGTCGATCTTTATCGGCACGATTTTATAGTTCCGATCACGCAATATCCGGCCAATGGAGGCCAGAGTGATGCCTTTTCCAAGTCCGCTCATCACGCCCCCGGTCACCACAATGAATTTCATGCTCATTTCTTAGAATAAATATCTGTTTAGCTCTTATTATAACCACAAGATTAGAAATTATAAATAACGATAAATATGAAGAGCAAAGAGGCGATTAAAGCGCATATAAATGACGCTGGTGGGAAATAGAAGACAAGAACGAAGAAAATGAAGAATAATATCGCCGCAACTGCTGACACACCCAATCGCTGAAGAAGGACTTTCTCCTCTGATGAGACTTTAGTTACCTTCTTTTCCTTTAGCTTCGCCACTTCCAATTCATGCTCTTCTTTACGCTCTTCTTTTGCCTCTATTATCGCTACGGGGAAACTCTTCTTCGTCGCTCCATAGCCTGCACTTACGAATATCTCGCCCACATCCAACTCCGGTACCACTCCCGCATAGCTCTTTGGCAGTCTTACAATCGCTGCTATCTTCTCCTTATCTATTACATAGACCTTATCCCGCAATATCATTACCTTGTCTTTCATCTGCTCACCGAGCGAGAAATGCACATGCGTTGGCTTTCCATGATTGGTGATAATAATCTCGAAGCTCGTTTCCTCGCCTACGTTCAGTGGAATCTTCAGTACATCATGCTCGAATTCTATTGAATTCAAACTCTTTCTACTCAGGTATATCCTTTGCTGTATCCGTTCCATCTATCATCTATCTCCCTGTCCTAAACGAGTGAGGGCAATAAAATAAAATAAAATGAGAGGGGACCAAGCAAACTTTAGTCAGAACTTTGCCTTAGCTCTGGCGGCAATAAGTTTGGAATGCCATCTTCTATGGGGTACCGCTGGTCGCATTTCCCACAGTATAAGCTTCCGACTACTATCTCTCCCTTTTCATCCTCCTCTTCTATACTTAAATCCAAATCGCCCTTGCACATTGGACAGGCGAGTATGTCCATCAGCTCTTTTTTCATCGCTTACCCTTTAAACTAAACTAATTAACATCTTTGAAAACACTACCTATATATTTATGATGTTCTTTTTAAAGTAAACGTTAGGTCGTGTAGAAACACCTGTTTGTATGGAAAATAGTCCGAAATGGTTGAAAATCGAAAAACCGCACAGGATTTTAGGTGATCGTGTTACTTGAGTGAGTAGGTTGGCTAGGATAAGGGTATGTATTGTCTTATATGGCACCATAAGTCAAACACATGACACCCAAAACCTATCGATCACTCATAATATCATCTCTGTGTTATTGTGTTAGTAACATTAAAATAGTATTTAAATAGCAAAAAATATTTAGAATATGAAATTGATATTAAAAAAACAAAAGGAGGTGAAAAAAATATTATGGAGAGAAGAAAAAAAAT
>JAUWVD010000068.1 GCA_030617585.1 Candidatus Methanophagales archaeon | reverse complement strand
GCTTCGATGCATCAGCCGCTGGATAGCGAAGAGAAACAGAGAGTCGAAGAACTCATTGGTAAAGATCGTCTCAAAGATACGATTGTGCTAAAAAACCAAGCTCTTATTTTCGCACCCTCTATCTTAGTGCCTTCTTCCACGTCTTTAGATTATGGTACGGCAATGCATCGTCGATTTTTCCTGCGGGGCTTCTGGTTCTCAATCCTAGCATTAAACGAGGCTTATCTCAAATCCGCATCTGAACTCATGCTTAAATACATATTCGAGCATGAACTTACTCAGGGCGAACTATACAAAGAGTTAGCAGAGCTTCAGATCGGAAATATTGGCTCTGAGATAAAAGGTGCAGTCCACGAAGAAGCGCGTATTAAAGCGATGCGGCAGTCGGCAATTTCAGAAGACGAAGTAGAACGCGAAAGGCAATTGATACTAAACCTCGCCACGGAATATCCAGTGGTTCCCGTGCAGTTCGCATCGGCATCGCTTTTCACGTACTTAGAAGAGAATTGGGAAGAGATAAAGCAGTTTGGAGTACCCAGCCAGAACGAAAAGGAGAATGATTTGGAACCAGAAGTTCAAAAAATCAGTGATTGGGCTGATTTCGCCCGTAACTTATTCGAATTATTTCTGAATGCATTAAAAAAAGAGATGACCATGACCGGGGTAGAATATGGTGCGGGAATAGTATAACAACAAGTATCAAATCACAAACAAATTCCAAGTCCTAAATCCAAAACCCTTGCTTTTTTGTCATTGGTATCTCGTTATCGTATATAAGGTACAACCACCTTTTGTTCTGTATGCTGCGAATAACATTTTTAGGAACCGGCGGCTCAACGCCTACGCCGAACAGGAATCCGTCTGCGATAGCGGTGAATAGAGAAGGCGAGTTAATACTATTTGATTGTGGGGAAGGAGCGCAGCAGCAGATGATGCGTGCAAAGAGTGGCATGAAGATAACTTCCATCTTCATCTCGCATTTCCATGCCGATCATGTGCTTGGTATCCCGGGTTTATTACAGACAATGGCGTTGCAAGATAGACAAGAGCCTTTAGAGATATACGGACCCAAGCAGGTGGATAAATTCTTATACCATCTCCTTGCCCTGGGCTATGCGGGAAGGAATTTTGAAGTGAAAGCGATAGAACTGCGACCGGGCGATGTAGTAAGAAGAGAGGGGTATGAGATAAGAGTGATAAAAACGGTGCACAATATACTAAGTATAGGATACGTGCTAGAAGAGGATATGCGACCCGGGAGGTTCAACAGAGAAAGAGCAATAGAGCTAGGCATAAAACCGGGCCCTCTATTTTCTAAGCTTCAATCAGGGCGTTCCATTCTACTAGATGGAAAGGAGATACGACCTGAGCAAGTCGTAGGACCACCAAGACCAGGCAGGAAAATTGTATATACCGGAGATACGAGACCTTGTGATAGCGTAATAGAGGCGAGTGAGAACGCGGATTTATTAATTCACGATAGCACCTTATCAGAGGAGACGAAAGAATATGCAATTAATTACATGCATTCAACGGCATTAGAAGCTGCGGAAGTGGCGAAAAAAGCATCTGTAAGAAAACTCATCTTAACACATATCAGCGCGCGATATTCTGATCCGGGCGGAGCAAGTAAATTGGAAGAAGAAGCACGGAGCATTTTTGAGAATGCCGAAGTCGCGAAAGATTTAATGACTGAGGAAGTAGGATATATAGATGGGGAGTGAGGAGAGTAAGCCCCCTTCTGTTTCCGCGGCATTTATCTTTGCGCCCTATTTTGGCTTGCACCCACGAGGTTGGTCGATTCCATCCGCAACCATACGACTTCATCCTTACGGAATCATCACATTAGTATGGTACGGTACCGTTTCTATACCAGAGCCAAGACTCTCGCCTTATGCCCTCTCGGCATTCGTGTTCTTATGGTGGGGGGACTTTCCTCAGCCTTCTACGAACGAAGGCCGGCAGCCGCCCTTCCTCTCTCCTTAGACAGAGATTTATATTATCTATGTAAATAAAGTAAGCAAATATCCCGCACCCGTTATCTGATAACCGGTATAATATCGCTGATTGCCCCCTTATGCACCGGTCTTTCTTTTTGATTCATTACATTTTCACGCTTTGTATAGTCCCCGCCAAATGTCCATTTCGGCTCCACACCGGTCATTATTGCCGATACCTTTGCCGTCCCATTGTAACCCTCATTTACCCTCGCTCCCCATATTACATTTGCATCCTGGTCCAGTTCGTAAGTAAGTAACTCTACAATGTCATTTGTCTCTTTCATCGTTAGGTCAGAACCACCAGTTACATGTATAAGAGCACCTTTTGCACCCTTATAATCTGCATCTAACAGGGGATGACTGAATGCATCTGCTACCACCGATTCGGATTTGTTCTCCGCTTTCGACGTCTCGCCTACAAGCATCACTGCAACACCGCCTGCTTCCATTACCGACTTGAGGTCCGCGAAGTCAAGATTTACCAGAGAAGGCTGTGTTATCGTCTCCGCAATACCCTGTATCGTGTCTGCAATCAAGGTATCCATGGTTTTAAACGCCTCGTTTACCGGAAGATTTCCTGCATATTTTAGCAACTTGTCGTTTTCCAGCACGATAACCGTATCGGTACAGTCCCTCAACTTCTTTATCCCCTCCGCTGCTTTGTCTCTTCTTCGCCTTTCCACTTCAAAGGGAAACGAGACCATCGCAACTACGATCGCGCCGGCTTCCTTCGCTACTTCTGCGATAACAGGCGCAGCCCCGGTGCCTGTTCCTCCGCCCATGCCGGCAGTGAGGAACACGAAGTTTTTCCCTTCGAATAACTCCCGTAACACTTCCCGGTCTAATTCCGCGGCCTTTCGCCCTACATCGGGAGCGCCCCCGGATCCTAATCCACGGGTGAGCGATTTCCCTATCAATAGCTTCCGTTCACATTCTATCGAATCCAGGTGCAGCTTGTCAGTATTTATAGCTATTCGATCAACACCATCTAATCCGCCCAAATCCTCTAATCTACCCATAGAGTTGTTTCCCGCTCCACCAACGCCAACTATTGCTAACCGCGGCACTCCAAACCACTCCTCCATTTCTTCGTCCATGCTTAGCCCCTCAGAGCAATAACCTAATACTTTATCCATCATTTCCCACCTTCCCCTTTTCTATTCTACTATCATCCCACATACTTATAACTACCTCTTCTTAAGAAGGAGGTGTTATATAAACTTTTCGGTTGCCATCCTATAATATATATAGTCTTCTAGACTAGAAAAGACTATAAAGAGGAATTTTAAATAAATTAGATGATACGATCCATAACTAATCTTTGGTGGAGTGAAAATGGTTGAAAAGTTCAATGAGCGGGCAAATACGATAGCTAACGAATACTGGCGGTTGAAAGAGGTAACCGCGGACAAAGCAGATGAAGCTAGATTAGCGGAAATAGAGAAGCTATTGGAAAAAGGGATAGGGGGTAAGCTACAGGAACAATTAGCGGCAGAAGCGAAGACGCTAAGGAAAGAGAAGGAAGATAGAAGCAGTGCCTCTGAGAAACTAGAGGAATTGAAGAAGGAAATAACAGAGCTAACAGCGGATTTAGCCCCGAATCTCGACCTCTTTGTGGATGATTTCTTCCCTTATGACAGTGAGCACGAACCGATTTCGGAGGCGTATTTCATGGCTATTACCGATATCTTTTTTGGATCGCCTCAGCCAAGTATCAAATTTAAAATAGCTGCCTTCTCTATGGAGGGAATAAAAGTTAATTCCACTGACGAAAATTCACCTTTGACTATCCTGGGGTATGTAATAATGATGATTCAAGAGACAGCGAAGCACATGTTAGGCATGGAGAATATCATAGATAGGTGCTGTAAGCTACTGAAACAAAATGAATATGCTTTTATTGCTTTAGGGACTTTGATTAAAGAAGGAAAGGTGCTGATGCTAAAGGAGATAAAGGAGATTTCTAAGAGGGAAGATAGGGAATATAAAGAGCTGGTAAGTAACACCTATGATAAAGAATTGAGTAATGGTGTGGCATATTTAGTGAGCGACGAGTGGGAATATAACATGGTGAAGGAATTGAGTGGCGAATATGAAGTGACGGACTTTGGCGAATGGGTGTGGCGAGTATGCAATGTCGAAGTGAGAGGGGGGGAATGGAAAGGGACGGGAAAAAGTATTTCATCTCCAAATTTGGATATTCATAAGATAATAAACTTTTTAAGGAGATAGTGCAAATAAAGAAGCGGACATGTGGAAGAAGAAAGATAAAGAGGAGAAGGAAAAGGTAATAGCTTATTTGCGATCAAGATTATTCCCCTGGAATTTCGTTTTCGAGGACGTTGAAGCAGATGCCATAGAACATTTTGTTCCATATGCGATTCAGGTATGCGAGGGGAAGGGGATAAATAAAAAGGCAATTGGTGGCGAGGTATTAAAAGAGGTAATTACAAGGGAAGTAAGGGAAGCAGTTAACGATTATCTATTTGATCCGGGTGATAAAGAGATTATAAGGATGCATGGTAAATTCATTACTAATTACCCTTTTGCGTTCTCTCAGTGTTTGGTCTATGTAATCTTAGACCGACTTGGGCTCAATATGGGCGAAGTGTTAGATCTAAAAGCGGTTAGCGATTTATTGGGCACGGATGTAGAACGGCTAAGAGATAGGGGAGTTTTTATCAATGGCTTAATAATAAAGAACGAAAAGAATGCGTTGAAGCTGTTTGGTAAAGAGATTTTAGATAGAAAGGTAATAAGCGCAGGGGGCGATTATGTAGGTCATCTGGGCGATATTATTTTTGATATAGATGAAGGGAATGTGGCTGGATTAATAATAAACCACAGAAAGGGCACGGGATTGGAAAAGAGCCAGGTATCCATGAACGATGTGCGTTTAAATATGTATACTAAGAATATTGGTTTAAAACATTCAAATTACAATAAGAAATGAAAAAGGGGAGGGGGATATAAAATGCGGATATTTGTGATAGGCTATGGGCAGGCAGGTGGGAGAGTAGCGGATTCTTTTTTAGATTTTGCTAAGCGAACGGGGCAAAATTTTGTTGCTCGTGCATTGGCCATTAATACGGCAACGTCTGATCTGATGGGGCTGAAGAATATACCGATGGAAGATCGGTTGCTTATAGGTGAGTCACTAACGAAAGGGCATGGTATAGGGGCCGATAATGAATTAGGTGCGAAGGTAGCTACGGAGGAGCTTTATACCATTCAGAGTGAAATAGATGAGCGGGGGTCGTATAAGGTTGATGCTTTTTTACTAATAGCTGGTTTAGGTGGAGGGACGGGTTCTGGTGGTGCGCCTGTATTAGCAAGGCGGCTGAAGAAGTTATATGAGGAGCCAGTTTATGGACTCGGTATTCTACCATCGAAAGATGAAGGGAGTTTGTATTCCTTAAATGCTGCAAGGAGTCTGGTGACTCTGGTAAACGAAGTGGATAATCTCTTCTTGTTCGATAACGATGCGTGGAAGAAGGGCGGAGAGAGCGTAAAAGAGGCTTTTGCAGATATAAATAACGAGATAGTGAGACGATTCGGGCTTTTGTTCGGCGCAGGAGAAGCAAATGAGGTAGGGCAGATGGTGGTAGATGCAGCAGAGATAATTAACACGCTTAAAGGGGGCGGGATATCATCAATTGGCTATGCGGCAGAAGAAATAGCAAGTGAAGGTATTCTAAAGAAGTTCTTTGGAAATAAAAAAGGAAACGTAGAAAAGTTAGATTCCGTTACAAGGATTACGTCTTTGGTTAGGCGAGCAATAGCAGGCC
Source organism: Candidatus Methanophagales archaeon (assembly GCA_030617585.1). Lineage (GTDB taxonomy): Archaea > Halobacteriota > Syntropharchaeia > Alkanophagales > Methanospirareceae > Methanophaga. The sequence continues at coordinate 768 of JAUWVD010000068.1, read as the reverse complement.
GATTAACGATCCCATGCGATGTTTCAACAGCGGAAAAGGCGTTGATAATTGCTGCGGGACCACCAAAGGAGCTGAGTAGAAAGGGTATAGAACGCTAAAAGGTGCGAATAGAAGATCTGAAAAGGGGGAAAGAAGTAAGGGGCGGAGATTTCCCACTTGTAAAGGGGCAGCACGTAGCAACAGTCGTTCTTTTTTCGGGCGTGTCTGATATTCCGCGGATAAAAGAGTTACAAGATACTGGCGCGGAAGCACAGGAGGTCATAAAGGAAGTGACAACAGAGAAAGAGAAAGACTATAAGGAGCTAATGGATACTAACGATAATATAAAACCGTTGTTCTGAAGGTGATAACATTGAAAATTTACCATAAGTATATTTTGATAGCAATTGTCGTCGGGGCCCTTTTTTTTGTGCCTCTAATGAGCGTGAGCGGGGCTGCTACGAAAGAGCTAACAAAATCGCCTTTTGTAAAATCTGAAATAAAGAATATCGATTATGAAGAGGTGTCAGGAACAGAGCGGGTAAAAAACTGCACTGAAGTTTCTATAAAAATCGTCTTAACGAACATTAGTAAAGAGATAGGCTCATCAAAGCTCATTTTCTATTCTGAATTGGTAGGTGCAGAGGGGCATATAATGGATAAAGTACTCCAAAGTGGCAGTATTTATATGCTAAATCACGAAGCCGTAGGCGAAGAAGCAGTAGTAAGTTGGTCCGGTGAGGCACCAGATGTAAAAAGACGGGGTTCGTTCACATTGTTAAACATAAC
>JAUWVD010000155.1 GCA_030617585.1 Candidatus Methanophagales archaeon | reverse complement strand
AATTACCCTTTTGCGTTCTCTCAGTGTTTGGTCTATGTAATCTTAGACCGACTTGAGCTCAAGATGGATGAAGTGTTAGATCTAAAAGCGGTTAGCGATTTATTGGGCACTGATGTAGAACGGCTAAGAGATAGGGGAGTTTTTATCAATGGCTTAATAATAAAGAACGAAAAGAATGCGTTGAAGCTGTTTGGTAAAAACATTTTAGATAGAAAGGTAATAAGCGCAGGGGGCGATTATGTAGGTCATCTGGGCGATATTATTTTTGATATAGATAAAGGGAATGTGGCTGGATTAATAATAAACCACAGAAAGGGCACGGGATTGGAAAAGAGCCAGGTATCCCTAAGCGATGTGCGTTTAAATATGTATACTAAGAATATTAGTTTAAAACATTCAAATTACAATAAGAAATGAAAAAGGGGAGGGGGATATAAAATGCGGATATTTATGATAGGCTACGGGCAGGCTGGAGGAAGAGTAGCGGATTCTTTTTTAGAATTTGCTAAGCGAACGGGGCAAAATTTTGTTGCTCGTGCATTGGTCATTAATACGGCAACGTCTGATCTGATGGGACTGAAGAATATACCGATGGAAGATCGGTTGCTTATAGGTGAATCACTAACGAAAGGGCATGGAATAGGGGCCGATAATGAATTAGGTGCGAAGGTAGCTACAGAGGAGCTTTATACCATTCAGAGTGAAATAGATGAGCGGGGGTCGTATCAGGTTGATGCTTTTTTACTAATAGCGGGTTTAGGTGGAGGAACGGGTTCTGGTGGTGCGCCTGTATTGGCAAGGCGGCTGAAGAAGTTATATGAGGAGCCGGTTTATGGACTCGGTATTCTACCATCGAAAGATGAAGGGAGTTTGTATTCCTTAAATGCAGCAAGGAGTCTGGTGACTCTGGTAAACGAAGTGGATAATCTCTTCTTGTTCGATAACGATGCGTGGAAGAAGGGCGGAGAGAGCGTAAAAGAGGCATTTGCAGATATAAATAACGAGATAGTGAGACGATTCGGGCTTTTGTTCGGCGCAGGAGAAGCGAATGAAGTAGGGCAGATGGTGGTAGATGCAGCAGAGATAATTAACACGCTTAAAGGGGGCGGGATATCAGCAATTGGCTATGCGGCAGAAGAATTAGCGAGTGAAGGTATTTTAAAGAAGTTCTTTGGAAACAAAAAAGGAACCGTAGAAAAGTTAGATTCCGTTACGAGGATTACGTCTTTGGTTAGGCGAGCAATAGCCGGTCGATTAACGATCCCATGCGATGTTTCAACAGCGGAAAAGGCGTTGATAATTGCTGCGGGGCCACCAAAGGAATTGAGTAGAAAGGGTATAGAACGGTCAAAGGTGCGAATAGAAGATATGATAAGGGGGAAAGAAGTAAGGGGTGGGGATTTCCCACTTGTAAAGGGGCAGCACGTAGCCACAGTCGTTCTTTTTTCGGGTGTGTCGGATATTCCACGGATAAAAGAGTTACAAGATACAGGCGCGGAAGCACAGGAGGTCATAAAGGAAGTGACAACAGAGAAAGAAAAGGACTATAAAGAGCTAATGGATACTAACGATAATATAAAACCGTTGTTCTGAAGGTGATAGCATTGAAAATTTACCATAAGTATGTTTTGATAGCAATTGTCGTCGGGGCCCTTTTTTTTGTGCCTCTAATGAGCGTGGCTGCTACGAAAGAGCTAACGGAATCGCCTTTTGTGAAATCGGAAATAAAAAATCTCGATTATGAAGTGGTGTCCGGAACAGAGCGGGTAAAAAACTGCACTGAAGTTTCTATAAAAATCGTCTTAACGAACATTAGTAAAGAGATAAGATCATCAAAACTCATTTTCTATTCGGAATTGGTAGGTGCAGAGGGGCATATAATGGATAAAGTACTCCAAAGTGGCAGTATTTATACGCTAAATCACGGTGCCGTAGGCGAAGAAGCAGTAGTAAGTTGGTCCGGTGAGGCACCGAATGCGAAAAGACGGGGTTCGTTCACATTGTTAAACATAACGCAGGAGACCACGGAAGGGCAATATCCAGTAGAGAGCATAATAAGGGATGTCTCATCCGAGATGATAGAAGATGCTCTTAACGTCTGGTATAAAGCCAAGGAAGCGATAGAAGAAGCAAATGAGACAATAACGAACGCCAGCGAGAAGGGGATAATTGTGGCAGGTGCTACTACGAAATTCGAGCTGGCTAGGGAGCTTTTGAATAAGTCGCTTGGCCATTATAATAGGGGTATGCAAGATGCGGCATTAGAAGAAGCAAAACGGGCTTTAGTTAATGCAGAAGCGGCTAATAATCTCACCAAAGGTGCGGAAACCACCAGTAAAATCAGGAATTATGGCATTCTCGCCGCAGTCGTGGTAATTATAGTGGTGGTGCTTGCAGTTATACTCATGCAAAGGAAGAGAAAGCGGGGCATATATTAAATAAACCAGTTTTGCCGGAAAAGGTGTTTTCGTGACATAGGTTCTTCCGTATGAAAAAGAAGAAGTTTAAGTACAGACAAAAGTATCATCCAAAGGCATTCTTAGAGCGTAAGAGGAACGTTACAAAGGGGCTAAAAGCGAGGACGGAGATACTCGAGGTGTTAAGTGCGAGAGAAGATGCGCTCACAGTAAAGTCCGTGTCAAGGTTAGCAACGCTAAGTTATTCCTCTTCCTTTCATCATTTACGTCTGTTGGAGAAGGAAGAGATAGTGAAGCGAGAGGGGAAGAGGCCATATAAATGGAAAATAACGGGAACGGGGCAGAAGAGCATTGACGACCTTGACTTGTGATTGGAATTCATTTTTATTTTCATTTTTATATGCAAAGAAGGAATAATTAGAATTAGGTCGGGATAGCCAAGAGGTCTAAGGCGGTAGGTTGCTAACCTACTTCCCCTTACGGGGAGCGAGGGTTCGAATCCCTCTCCCGGCGTTTATGCTAAACGTACTTTCGTATCTATATGGTGGGATATTAAAGAGGAGTATATTGAACTCACCGATCCACGTGAAGCATGTTCTTCTTGTTATGGACGAAACAGATCTTCTTTCCACTGACTACGCGGATGCGAAAGTTACGGGAATGGAGAAGCTGCGGCATTTCATAAAGTGGTGTCATGGACTGGAGATAAATGTTATAAGCGTTTACGTCGGCGTTATCCGAGAAGGGATGGATAAGAACTTGTTGGAACGGGCATACACACAGCTAATGGAAGAGATAACAAAGGCATTGAGTAAAGAAGAAGCTTCGATTGCACTCTATGATGACTCTTTTGAACCTACGTATGCAAAAAAGATAGGAGAAGAGAAGGGCAATAACGAAAAAAAGATAAATATTTCTATCGGCTTAGGTGGGCGAAGCGAGTTAACGAAAGGTATAAAGGAGATTGTGGCGCGAGTGGAGAGAGGGGAACTAGAGCCCGAAGAGATAGATGAGAAACTGCTGGAATCACAATTGATATTCAAGTCAGAACCCGACCTCGTTATAAGG
>JAUWVD010000148.1 GCA_030617585.1 Candidatus Methanophagales archaeon | reverse complement strand
CACAAACCTTTTCTTAAAAAGAAAAGCTTTACCAAAAGAACATTTGTGTTTTTCTTTTAGCACAGGTTTTCTTTTTGTAAAAAAGAAAAAGTGTTGTGTTAATCTGTGTCAATAATTGATTTTAGTTTGTTCTTTTTGATCATGTCCTTTTAACGATCAATGTCAACCCTTCGCGGTCTACAATAACCACTTTCTCGCCTTTATTTATCGTTTCACCGTCTAAAGTCCGTGCATTCCAGATTTCACCTCTCGTTTTTATCGTGCCGCTGTCTGCGTTGATTTTAGTTTCAGCCTTCGTTATTTTCCCGATAAGATCTTCAGCACCTACTTTTGCTTTTCTCCTTCTCGCTACCAAAACGGCACCCACGGCGAATAAGAAAAAAGCAGCAGATGCCGCTGCAATTCCGATTACCGTTAGAAAAAACCCTTCAAACCATTCCGATTCGGGATTAAATAGTAACGGCTCATTTGGTAATATCAAAGCGCCTATTATCAAGCATACCGCACCCCCTACGGTGAGTATTCCAAAGGTGGGAGTAAGCGCCTCGGCAATGAACAAAATAACCGCGATAATTATTAAAAGCACACCAAACATATTCACACCGAAGAGTCCCATACCATAAAGCCCTAAAATCAGGCAGATCGCACCTATCATCTCGGGCACGTATGTTCCGGGAGACATGAACCCGAAAATCAGTCCGTATATACCAACCATTAAGAGAATAAGCGCTATCTGAGGGTTGCTAAGCAATTCTAACAAAGAAGAACGTACAGTCTTTTTTTTAACGTATAGCGAAGCGTTTTTTGTCGCTAAAGTCTGGTTCTCATTCCCTATTTTAACGGTCATTCCATCAACTTTGTTTAAGAGCTCGGTTTCATCTTCTGCAATAAGGTCAATAATCCCTCGCTCTAAAGCGGTAGTTTCATTTAATGCATCATTTTCGGTGACGAAACGCTTTGCCTGTGTTGCGTTTCTACCTCTTGAAGCCGCTATGCTCTCCATATGCCCGGCGAAGAAGTTAATTGTTTTGTTATCTGCCGGTTTTCTACCCTCAAGACCGATTTCAACAGGCATTGCGGATCCTGTGGTCGTTCCGGGAGACATCGCGGCGATATTGCCCGAGACCAATATGAAAGAGCCCGCGGAAGCGGCTATCGCGCCCTTCGGCGTTACATATGTGATAACCGGCACTTTTGAATTCATTATCGCCTTGGTTATTTCAAGCGTGGAACCAACGAGTCCACCAGGCGTATCGAGTTTGACCAGTACCACTTCAGCACCTATTTCCTCAGCCTCTTCAAAGCCTTCTACTACGTTTAATGTACTGCCTTCTGTGATCGTTCCTTCTAAGTTCAGCACGTAAATTACTCTTTTACCCTCTTCCGCACCTCCGCCGTAAGCAACAACGGCAAATAGAACAGATAGAACGAGGACAATAAGAAACAACCGCAAAAGTTTTTTGTTCATCTATCTAAACTCCCTCTTATATATTATTATAGGTCTGCTAAACTAAATAAAAACTACTAGGAGGCGAAAATGTTAGAAGATTGGAACTACATTGAAAGAAAGTAACAAAAACAAAAATGAAGAGAGTAATGACCATCGGTGGCTCGGATTGCAGCGGTGGCGCAGGAATACAGGCAGATATAAAAACCTTTTCTGCGTTCGGTGTCCACGGCACATCAGTACTCACCGCAATAACAGCACAAAATTCGGATGGCGTGCAAGCGATACATGAAGTACCAGTGGGAATCGTGGAACAGCAACTAGAATCTATTATGAGCGATATAGCAGTGGATTATGCAAAAACAGGTATGCTGTATTCCGCGGAGATAATAGCGGTGGCTGCCACCCAGCTTAAAAGATATGGTGTGCCCTTCGTTCTGGACCCTGTGATGAGCGCAGGCGCAGGCGGAATATTGTTAGATGATAACGCTTTAAACACGCTTATCAAACTCCTTATCCCTATTTGCGCCGTTGTAACGCCAAATGTACCCGAAGCGAGTCGTATTTCCGGGTTGGAAATAAGGGATATTGAAGATGCGAAATTAGCAGCCCTCAAAATAAACGATATGGGCGCTTCGACAGTAATAATAAAAGGTGGGCATTTAGAGCATGAAATAGCAGCCGGAAAGGCAACTGATTTGATATACGATGGGGAATTCGAGCGCATAAGCTCGAGCATGATAAAGCAGGAGAAGATAGTGCATGGAGCAGGATGCACCTTTTCCGCAGCTCTTGCTGCCGAATTGGCGAAAGGTACTACGTTGCACGATGCTGCTACATCGGCAAAGAAATTTGTTTATGATGCGATAACATACGGTGTGGAATTGCCTAATTTGATCGTGGTAAATCAAAGCTTACGTAATGACGCAGATAGGTATTTCGTGCTGGAGAACGTAAAGGAAGCTGTTACGATACTGAAAGAAACGCCGAATTTTAAGAATCATATTCCTGAGGTTGGGACGAACATAGGCATGGCAATAGCGGATGCGGAAAGCGAGCATGATGTTGCTGCGGTAGATGGTAGGCTAATCCCGGCGAGAGAGGGTGTACACGTAGGCTGTGTGGATTTTGGCGTAAGTAGTCACGTTGCAAGACTGATATTAACGATGATGAAGCACGATAAAAGGAAAAGAAGTGCAATTAACCTGAAATACTCGGCAGAACTGATAGAAGCATGTGAAGAGTTGGGGTTGACGGTTTCGTCATTTGATCGTGCTAAAGAGCCCGCAGGCGCGAAGACTATGGATTGGGGTGTAAGAGAAGCAAGCGTGATGTTCTCGCCTGATGTGGTTTACGATCTCGGTGCGGTCGGGAAAGAGCCGATGGTGCGGATATTCGGTAATACCGCAGTGGAAGTAGCGGTGAAAGTGAAAGGGATTATGGCTGGTTTAGTGTATATTTAAGACGCAGATTTACACGGATTTACACGGATTTAATTATACGAAACCCTGGCACTGTCTTAAAAACTAGTGATTTATCAACGCGGAGATCGCAGAGGGCGCAGAGTTTAAGAGCGTTCCAATTCACGCTTAGGTGTTCTGATGCCTCTGCGTTCTCCGCGCACTCTGCGGTAAAACTTGAGGATATAGTGATTTCACTGGAAAATTCGACAGTGCCCTCCGGGGTTTCCGATTATATTGAATTTCATAATAGCGATGGAATTCTTTGAGCCGGTTACACCTTTTGACAGGGCAAAGGCGATCTTCAATTTCCCCGCGCTCACTTCATTCCAGTCGAATAATGCTTTTTCATTCACTGAACCCTTTGTCACATTTATTATCTTCAAGACCGATGCATTGTAGCTCCAATCAAGGTCCATATTGGCAAGGTCTTTTGCATTGCACATCATTATCGGGATTTGAATATCTTATCTGCACCGCCCACGTTTATATCGCGATTGACCGGATTTGATCTTTACACGCATAAAGATAACCCGCTTCATCGATGGCAATATCCGCCACAGCTCCCAGCCCCGAGGCATAAACAGGTGGGGGGTTATCACCCCGAGTTATGGGACCGAAAACCTCACCACGCTCTCTATTGCCAACGAACAATCCACCATCCGGATCAAAAGCAAAACCCATTCCATTGGCGTAGCCTATACCGTTAG
>JAUWVD010000086.1 GCA_030617585.1 Candidatus Methanophagales archaeon | reverse complement strand
AGAATGTAACTAAAGAAGATCGAAGCAGATTTGTGCTGAGTGACGATGAAGTGCTCACATTGGCGAGATGGGCCTGCATTATAGAAGACCATTACGGCGGACCAATGGACATCGAATGGGCAAAGGATGGGATAACCAATGAACTCTTCATCGTTCAGGCGAGACCAGAAACGGTACATTCACAGAAGGATTTTGCGATCTCCGAAACGTACGTGCTGGAGGAGGAAGGTACACTGCTTGCTCAAGGCGAGGCGGTGGGGCACAAAATCGGATATGGCGAGGTGAATATAATAGAAGATGCGAAAGACATCCTAAAATTCAAGTCCGGGCAAGTTCTGGTGACTCACATGACCGATCCGGATTGGGAGCCGATAATGAAAATAGCAGGTGCTATTGTCACGAACCGCGGCGGAAGAACCTGCCACGCCGCTATAATTTCAAGGGAACTGGGAACACCATGTGTTGTCGGAACAGATAATGGTACAAAAGCACTAAAGGGTGTAAAAGATGCCACTGTAGATTGCTCCGAGGGTATAGGGCGGATATATGAAGGCAAGTTGAAATACAGAGTGGAAAAACTGGCTCTAGACACCCTTCCAAGACCTCGTACCCGGATAATGATGAATGCTGGAGTCCCGGAAAATGCATTTGTTCAAGGTCAAATTCCCAATGACGGCGTTGGTTTAGCCCGCGAGGAGTTCATAATCAATTCTTATATCGGCATACACCCCCAGGCACTTATAGAGTATGAGAAATTAAAGCGAATGGCGGTAGAGGACAAGAAAATAGCGAGAGTAATTAAAGCGATAGACGAGCGAAGCGCATCATATGAGGACAAGGTGCAATTCTTTATTGACAATTTAGCGATGGGTATCGGTAAGATAGGAGCGGGATTTTATCCTAATGACGTGATAGTGCGGTTTTCTGATTTCAAAACAAATGAGTATGCCAATCTGATAGGCGGATATCTATACGAGCCTGAGGAGAGTAACCCGATGATCGGTTGGCGAGGTGCGTCTCGTTATTACGATGATAAATTTCGACCCGCATTCGGATTAGAATGCGAAGCGATAAAGAAAGTTAGGGAAGAGATGGGGTTGACCAATGTAAAGGTAATGGTTCCGTTTTGCAGGACGCCGGAAGAAGGTAAGAGCGTAATAGAGACGATGGCGAGTTTTGGCTTGAAACAAGGCGAAAAGGGACTGGAAGTATATGTAATGTGCGAGGTCCCCTCAAATGTCGTTTTAGCTGATGAATTTGCAGAAGTATTTGACGGGTTCAGTATAGGGTCGAACGATCTGACACAGCTAACACTTGGCTTAGATAGGGATTCTGGCCTCGTTGCACACTTATTTGACGAGCGAAGCGAAGCGGTGAAGCGGTTAGTGAAGCATGTCATAAATGTTGCTCATGCACACGAGCCGAGAAGAAAGATAGGTATTTGTGGCCAGGCGCCGAGCGATTTCCCTGAATTTGCGGAGTTTCTTGTTGAATGTGGCATAGATTCAATATCGTTGAACTCAGATGCGATAATATCTACGCGGTTACATGTTGCGGAAGTGGAGGCTAGAATTGATAAATCACAATCGTAGTATAGGTATGTAAGTTAAGACGAAGCAGGATAAAAGAAAGATGTATACGAAAGTAAGTGCGATTGATGTAGTAAGAGTGCCGCCTGAGAGGTTAGGGGATGATTTACGGGTTGTTGTAAAGGAGATGTTACAAGATAGACTGGAGGGGCGGATGGATAAAAAGCTAGGGATGTTCATTGCAATACAGGACATTGTGGATGTGAAAGAGGGACGGATAATGATCGGTGACGCAGGCGTCTATTATGAAACGATCTTTGATGCACTCGTTTTCCGGCCCAAGATGCAAGAGATAGTAGAAGGGGCCGTGGTAGAGATAGTAGAATTTGGCGCTTTTGTGGAGATAGGTCCCTTAGATGGTTTGTTACATATCAGTCAGATTACTGATGAATACATCTCATATGACGAGAAAGGTGCGAAACTCGTCACTAAAGATACTAGTAGGACATTGGGTGAGGGAGATAAGGTACGTGCAAGGATAGTTGCAATTTCGCTAAATGAGCGGGACCCGGGTGATAGTAAGATCGGGTTAACAATGCGGCAGCCGGGCTTGGGTAAATTAGAGTGGCTAGAGGCTGACGATGCAGAGAAGGAGGAGGAGAAGAAGAAGGCGGATGCGGAGAAGGCGGAGAAGGCAGATAAGGCGGAGAAGAAGGGGGAGGATTAATGGAAAAGGCATGCCGAGATTGCCATAGAATAATGGAAAGTGGAAAGGCAGTATGTGTATGTGGCTCTAATTCAGTTAGTGGTGACTGGAGTGGGTATGTGGCGATTATAGATGTGGCAGAGTCCGAGATAGCGAAGAAATTGGGTATAACAAAAGCGGGGCGATATGCATTGAAGGTGAGGTGAATTAGAAATATTAATCATAATGATGTAGTAATAGTATTATAGGGAGAAGAGAAAGATATGGAGATAGAGATAACAAAAGAGGCCGATAATCAACTGTTGATGAGAAAGGAAGTCTTCTTTACACTGAAGCATGAGGGAGCTTCACCGGGCAGAGCAGAAGCGCGTAATGCATTAATAAAAGAGCTTCGGATCACTCAAAACCTTCTTGTAATCGATAGGATGAAAACGGAATTCGGGAAGAGGGAAACGGTTGGCTACGCAAAGGTGTATGAAAGTGAAGATAGGTTAAGGGAAGTAGAGCGAGAGCATATATTAAAAAGAAATTTTAGTAGCTTGGGCGAGGGCGAAGTGGAAAAGGAAGATGCAAAAGTAACAGAAAAGGAAGATGCAAAAGTAACAGAAACAGAAGTGGCAAAGGGAGGCGAATAAATAGATAAAAATGGCTGCAATACATGAGTTTTACGAAGTAGTAAGTGGAAAAGGTGGTGTTAAGTTACGCAGGAAGCGGAAGGCATGCCCAAGGTGTGGAACAGGCGTGTTTTTAGCAGAACATGCAGACCGATATTCCTGCGGGAAATGTGGTTATACAGAGTTCCGGAAGAAATAGCTATCTGTACATTACATAGCGGACTCACTGGAGTCCACCGACCAGTATCTTCTGCACTCGCATATGCGGTGCATATTCCGAGACCGGGACCTCCTGGCCATCTTTGCCACAGAATCCTATTGTGCCCTGCATTTTATCATTCCCTATGGCATCTATGTTCTTCAATACATCAAGGGTCCTACCGGAAAGAGAAACGTTCTTCAATCTCTTAGTAAGCGCGCCATTTTCTATCATGAATGCCTCTTCCGCACTGAACTGAAACTCACCCCTTACTGTATCCACCTGCCCTCCGCGCATACCCTTGGCGTAGATCCCAAACTGTATATCTGCTCGCATATCTTTAAAATCCCAATCGCCTTCTTCAATAACGGTATTACTCATGCGGACCAAAGGGACTTCCGAATAGTCAGCAGCTCTTGCATTTGGGGTTGGCATTGCATCTAACCTGCCTGCCGTCTCCCGAGTGTGTAAATAAGAGACCAAAACGCCGTCTTTTATTAGCTCTGTTCTCTTTGATCGTGCACCCTCATCATCATATTTGTAATATCCATGTGAATTCGCGATGGTCGGATCGTCAGCAACCGTTAGACCTTTGTACGCTATCTCATCGCCTACTCTACCCTCTAGTATAGATTCGCCGTATAATACGTGGTCGGCTTCTGCTGCATGCCCGAGCGCTTCGTGCATAAAGACGCCGCTAAGTTTGTTGTCCATTATCACAGGTAACTCACCACCAGGTGGCAGTTCAGCATCAAGCAACCTAACCGCTTTATCCGCAGCCTTTACGCCCAGAAGCGCAGGGTCCGCATTTTCTATAATTTCAAAACCCGCCACAGCGCCTATGCTCTCTCTCCCTTCTTGCAGCATGTCCCCCTTCTTCGCGACAGCATGCACACGCATAAAAACCGCCGGCGTTTCTGTTACTATATAGCTGCCATCGGAATTGGCATATATCTTCTCCTCGTAGCCATCGAAATATGTGATGGAGACGCTTTTTATGAGGGTGGAGTGTGCCTTCGCCGCTTTATACACATCTTTAACTATCTCCTTCTTCGCTTCTATGCTGACATCATCAGGGTTTATCTTCGGCTTCAGCTTATAATAGTCGTTTACGGGCTTTGTATCGGCTATTGTTATAGTTTCCGTCTTCTTACTTGATTCGGATAGCGCTTTACTGATCTTAAAGGCATCTTCAAAGCTATCTCTCAGCTTGGGTATTGAGATCTCATTGGAGGAACAGAATCCCCATGAATTGTTATAAAGTACCCGGATGCCCATGCCCTGGTCTATGCTGTAGCTCATCTCTCTGAGTACATCATCTCTTAGGTCAATAACAGTTGCGTAACCCTTTTCCAGGCGGAGATCGGCGTATCGCGCATTTTTTGTTACTACTGAATCAATTGCCTTTTTTATCTCTTCTTCCATTTTTACATCAGAAACTGTTCTTTTCTTTCAAAAAGTTTTAAAAGCTTTACCAAAAACCTTTTCTTAGAAAGAAAAGCATTACCAAAAGAAATAATATGCTTTATGTATCATAAAGAAATATAATTTATTTACTGTGGCGATATAATTAATTCAAATGGGGCCGTAGCTCAGACTGGGAGAGCGCTCGGCTGAAGACCGAGTTGTCCCGAGTTCAAATCTCGGCGGCCCCACTGACGCTTGAAATGAAGAAAGAATTAAAGATAGTGGCAATCAAAAATGGTACCGTCATTGACCATATTACGGCGGGGCAGGCGCTAAACGTGTTGAAGATATTGTCGATAACAGCGAGGACAGATGCGGTTTTAAGCGTTGCAATGAACGTACAAAGCAAGAAGATGGGCAGGAAGGACATAGTAAAGGTGGAAGATAGGGAATTAAAGCCAGAAGAAGTGGGTAAAATCGCGTTGATTGCGCCAAATGCATCCATAAACATAATCCGTAATTCTGAAGTGATAGCAAAGCATAAAGTATATCTTCCCGGATCAATAGAGGGTATTATAAGATGTGCAAATCCCAATTGCATATCCAATGCTGAACGGGAGCCGGTTATATCAAAATTCGTTACTGTGGGTGCGAATCCGCCTCGGTTCAGGTGCTTCTATTGCGAAAGAATGATAGAAGATGTATCAGGACATCTATAATTCTTTTGTATTGCATATAACGTATAACTTTTACCTATAAATTTAGTTTAGGACGCAGATTTACACGGATTTACACGGATTTGATTTCTTCTGCGTTAATCTGCGTTAATCTGTGTCAATAATTGATTTTAGTTTGTTCTTGTGGATATTCGCCATCAATTACCGCACGAAAGTCCAAAGTTGCGTGAAGCCGCTCTTTGCTTTTTATTAATAGTTCTTCCAGGCCCGGCTCAAATATCGGCGATCGTGCCGAGTTCAACATATTAACCTTATTCTCATCTACATCGACCAGTATCACATCATACCCAAGCTCTGCAAAACCCGCTCCGGTTACAGTGCCAACATAGCCGCACCCGATTATTGCAATTTTTATGATATTATAAGAGCTCCTTCGCCAGCTCGTCCAGCATCTTTGGATTCTGCGTTATTAATTCCATCAACAGTGCCCACGGCGTCATCTCCTCTATTTCTACACCCTTTAAAGAATGCGCAAGCGTGTTGAGATCGTCATCAGAA
>JAUWVD010000053.1 GCA_030617585.1 Candidatus Methanophagales archaeon | reverse complement strand
ACTCTCTTCCCAGCTCTGCGGTATTCACAAGGTTGCCGTTATGTGCAATAGCAATATTACAGTTCTTGTAATTAACAAGTAAAGGCTCTGCATTTTATAACTTCGACGCTCCAGTCGTGGAATACCTGACATGACCTATGCCGATATTCCCTTTTAGGGATTTTAATTGTTCATCATCAAAAACTTCATGAACAAATCCCATCCCTCTTATCAGTTGTATGTCATCCTTTCTTGCACTTGTTTCGTTTCTTTTACCTTCTTTATCACTACTACACACAGCTATACCTGCTGATTCCTGTCCACGGTGTTGTAACGCATAGAGCGCATAAAAGAGAGGCAACGCTGCATCATTTTGGGTTAATGCAATGCCTGCTATCCCGCATCCTTCCTTACCTCTCATATTGACCAATACCTTCTTTGCACCCCTTTTATCTCTTCCACTCGCTCCACCACACCGCTACTTACCATATCTGCTCTTCCCTTTTCCCTAGGGGACAAAAGAGAATTGAAAACAGATACGGCGGATTTTGCAATAGCATCCAGATTATATCCTCCCTCTAAGGCTATTACTATCTTACCTTTACAGCTCTTTTCCGCTATCTCCTTTATCAGATCCATAAAAAGTCCGAATCCCTGAGTGGTCACGTGCATTGCTGCTAACGGATCTGCAACATGCGCATCAAATCCTGCAGATACAAGCACAAATTCGGGTTCAAACGCCTTTGCTATCGGCACTAAAACATTATTTAGCGCATATAAATAGCCTGCGTCATCAGTACCGGCAGGTAGTGGGACATTAACCGTAAAACCAGCACCTTCGCCTTTACCTACTTCATCTATCCATCCAGTGCCGGGATAATGGGGGTATTGATGTGTGGAGAAATACAATACAGAAGGGTCATCAAAGAACACCTCCTGCGTGCCATTACCGTGATGCACATCCCAGTCTACAATCAAAATGCGGTTAGCATAATATCGTCTCTTTAAATGCTCGGCGGCAATCGCAATATTATTAAATATACAGAATCCCCTACCTCGGTTCCAGGTAGCATGATGGCCCGGCGGTCTTACCAAAGCAAAAATGTGCTTCAGATTATTAGAGTCGTTCATTACTTCGTCAGTTGCCTTTATTACGCCACCTGCGGAAAGCAATGCTATTTCATAGCTTTCAGTGCATAAAGGCGTATCCGGATCAAGCAACCCTCCACCTTCTTTACACATCCTTTCCACGCCTTTTATATAGGCGTCCGTATGCACATACGCTATTTGCTCTTTCGATGCTTTCACGGGTAGAACCTTTTTCATCTTCTCCGTAACACCCGCTTCTTTCAGCTCAGACATTATGTGTATCAGTCGTTCTGCGCTCTCGGGATGAGCCCCCGTGTCATGCTTCAAATAATCCTCATGATAGACAAACCCCGTATCCATCTTGTCTCTCTCTTTTTAATTGCAACTAAAATATATCGGACCTTTATTAGATAGGAAAGGTTTACAAAAGAAAAAGGTTTTTCTTTTTAAAAAGACACTAGAGATATAACTTAACTTTGAGTACTAGTTATAGGTGGCAAGAGCAAATATGAAAAAAGCATTGATAGAAACGGGTAAAAGTTTGGCTGAGGCGTTAATAATCGTTGCGATAATAATTGTGGTTGCATATGCGGCTACGGGGACATGGCATATTGGGTTCGCAGTCGAATCGGGCAGTATGATACCAAATATGAAGGTGGGCGATTTGATCTTCGTGCAGGCACCGCAACGCACAGACATTATAACATGCGAAGAAGGTAAATTGGCTGATTATGAGTCATTCAACGGTTACGGAGATGTGATTATATATCGTCCAAATGGTCTTTCCTCGACGACACCGATAATACATCGGACGATGTATTGGGTGGAGGAAGAAGGGCAGATGCCAAATGGGAGACCGGCCCCTCACGAAGGTTACATAACCAAAGGCGATAATAACGTCGGCTATGACCAGCCAAATCTGCAGCCAGTGAAACCCGAATGGATTGTAGCAATAGCGAAGGCAAGGGCCCCTTACTTAGGGTATCCGTCTCTTATATTGAAAAATCCTTCTATTCTCAAAGAATGGTTTTAAAACGTTTTGTGATGTTTATGTTGAATAAGGGTTTTTATGTATATAGGGAGTAATAGAGTAGTATGGGAAATAAGCCAGCGCGAATGTACACTAAGGTGACAGGAGCTGCAAATGTGCGAAAGAAATACATGGGTGGAATACCAGGGAGCAAGATAACCATTTTCGATATGGGTAACCTCAGCAGAGAGTTTCCGGTTTCTTTATCCTTAGTTGCAAAGGAAGCATGTCAGATAAGGCATAACGCATTAGAAGCGGCGAGGATATTTTCTAATAGATTCCTAGTACAGGGCATAGGGCGAACTAATTTCTACTTGAAGATACGGGTGTATCCGCATCACGTGCTGAGAGAGAACAAATTAGCGGTTGGCGCTGGTGCGGACCGGATCTCAAGTGGTATGCGGCACGCATTTGGGCGACCGATAGGCACAGCAGCGAGGGTGAAGCGCGGGCAAAAGCTAGTTAGTGTCAGTGTAGAGGCTCAGGATGTCAAAGATGCAAAGGAAGCTTTGAAACGGGCAGGTCATAAGTTACCCACACCATGCAAGATCGTAGTAGATAAAGGCGAGGATTTATTAGCGCGGTAAATTAAATAGAATTATAAATAACGTAAAAATCTGTGTGATCTGTGGCTAAAATGCTTTCTTTCAAAAAGTTTTAAAAGCTTTAGCAAAGAAATATTATCCTGTATATACCATTAAAAAGAAAATGTTGGAGACAAAAAGATGGAACTAGAAGTAAAAGCATATCCGAAATTGTTCGTTCGGCCTGTGGTGATCATTACGACAGTATCCGAAAGAGGGATAGCAAATGCAGCACCGTTTAGCTTCAATTCGCCGGTAAGCTTCGAACCGCCCTTATATGGTTTCTCGTGCGATCCAATGCATGATACATTGAAGAACATCAGAGAAAATAGCGAGTTCGTGGTGAACGTGGCGGGTAAGGACCTTGGAGAGCAGATGCACGTTTTGGAAACGGATTATCCATATGAAGATAATGAGATAGTGCATGCAGGACTAACAGAAGAGAAGGCGAAGGTTGTGACGCCCCCGCGAATAAAAGAGGCTGCTGGATGGCTGGAGTGCAAGTTAGAGAAGGAGATTGAAGCGGGCAACCATATCTGGATAACGGGGAAAATCGTAGCAGTGGGCGTAAATGACGAGTTCTGGAAAGAAGAAGGCGTGATAGATGTAGCGAAACTGCTATGCCATGTAGGTGGTGAATTTTTTGCCGTGGATATGAAAGAAGCGAAATATAAGCGAGTGAAATGAAGAAAGTTGTACTTGCTTATTCCGGCGGATTGGACACTTCTATCTGCATTCCTCTGCTTAAAGAGCATTATGGTTACGATGAAGTGATTGCAGTAATAGTGGATGTAGGGCAGCCGGAAGAGGACCTAAAAGAAGCTACGGAAAGGGGCGAGGAGCTAAGTGATCTTTATAAGCTTATAGATGCAAAGGCCGAATTCGTGCAGGATTATATCTTCCCTTTGATAAAGGCAAACGGCAACTATGAGGGCTACGTGCTTGGAACGGCAATTGCGAGACCGTTGATAGCGAAGAAAGTGGTAGAAGTTGCGAAAGAAGAAGCAGCAGATGCGGTCGCTCATGGCTGCACAGGGAAAGGTAACGACCAGCTCAGGTTTGACGCTGTGTTCAGGACTTCGGGCCTGGAAGTAATAGCGCCAGTGAGGGAAATGAGCCTAACGCGGGAAGAAGAGAAGCTATATGCATCAGAACATGGCATTTCATTTGAATCCGAGAAGAGATGGAGTCTGGATGAGAATATCTGGGGCAGGAGCATAGAAGGTAGCGAGTTAGAAGACCCTTCTTTCTTCCCGCCGGAAGAGATATACAAATGGACTGCCGCTGTGGCTAATGCTAATGCGTCCAAAGAAGCAGCGATTATGGAAATCATGTTTGAGTATGGTGTACCCGTCTCGCTGAATGGTATGGATATGGACGGCATTTCGCTGATAAAAAAGATGAATGATGTGGGTGGCAAGCACGGCATTGGCAGAACGGATATGATCGAGGATAGAGTCCTTGGCTACAAGTCACGGGAGATCTACGAGCATCCGGCAGCCACTATATTGTTAGAAGCGCATCGAGATCTCGAGCAGCTCGTTTTGACAAGACATGAACTAAAGTTCAAGGATTTTGTTGATAAAACGTGGAGTGAGCTGGTCTATCAGGGCCTGGTTATGGACCCACTTTTTGAGGCGCTTAATGCCTTTGTGGATAAGACACAGGAGCGGGTAAATGGCACAGTGCATATGAAATTGGAAAATGGCGTCGCAAGAGTAATAGGAAGAGAATCACCAAACGCATTATATTCTAAGGACGTCTCGTTCGATGCGAAACAAGAGCAAAGCGGTGCGGAAGGGTTCTCGCTGTATCACGGCTTTCAGTCGAGTGTCTTCTGGAAGCGATATTCCAAATAAAACCTGTGTAATTTTGTAGTTGCTATAAAAAGGAGTAAATAGCTAGTTTCATTCATAAAAAGCCATGAAAGCAACGGTGCGGAGATCCGGGCTAAAAGGCGAAATAAATGCGCCGCCTTCTAAAAGCTATACTCATAGGGCTATTGCAATAGCCGCACTGGCAAAAAGGAGTGAAATACTTTATCCTCTTATCTCTGACGATACAAGAGCTACAATTAACGCCGCTATGTCTTTAGGTGCTGCTATAGATGTAGAGCAAACGAGGAAAATAACGGTAGAAGGCACAGATGGTAGTCCGAGAACGCCGGAAGACGTGCTAAACGCCGAGAACTCGGGCACTACATTAAGATTCTTCACTGCTATATCTGGTTTATGCGAAGGCGCGGCGGTTCTAACAGGCGATGCATCGTTGAGAAAGCGACCGAATTTGCCTCTGCTTGGATCGCTAAACGAGCTTGGTTCAGAAGCTTTCAGTACAAAAGGTGATGGAACAGCGCCAATAGTGGTAAAAGGCAGGCTAAAGGGAGGTGAAACAACGATAGATACATCCATCAGCTCCCAGTTCATATCCGCTTTGCTTATCGCGTGCCCGTTTGCGGAGAAGGACACTTACATCACAGCAAATAATCTTGCCTCTGTGCCGTACGTGGAAGTGACAATAGAGGTATTAGAGAAGGCAGGACTCAAGATCCCTTTTTCTCACTCTGCCGCTGATTATTCGTTTCATGTAGAAGGCGGGCAAAGCTATGAGTTACAGCGGTTTACGGTACCCGGCGATTTCTCTTCCGCTTCCTATCCCTTAGCAGCAGCAGTAATCACTGATTCAAAGCTAAAAATGAGGAATTTGTTCCCGTCTGCACAGGGTGATTCCAGGATAGTGGCGATATTAAAAGAGATGGGTGCAGACGTAAGGTGGGATGTGGAGAGCGGGATTGTAGCGGTAAAAGGCGCTACAGAGACTCTAAAAGGGATACAAGTGGATATGCGAGCGAATCCGGACCTAGTGCCAACTGTAGCGGTATTAGCGGCTGTTGCCGATGGTATTACTGAGATAACCGGTGTATCACATTTGAGATATAAAGAGACAGATAGATTGAAGCTGATAACAGAAGAGTTGAAGAAGATGGGTGCGGGGATAGAGGAGAAGGAAGACGGATTAGTAATAGAAGGGAAGACCGATTTAAAAGCAGCGAAAGTATATTCACACGATGATCACCGATTGGCAATGGCTTTAACTATCGCCGCTCTCTCTGCACGTGGAGAAACGGTTATAGAGGATGTAGAATGTGCTAAAATATCGTATCCTTCTTTCTTTGATGATATGCTCGGGTTAGGGGCAGATATAAATATAAAGTGAACATGTTTTGAGTCTTCCCGAAAGGCATAAGCCGATATACGTGATGCCAGTGGGTGTAGAAAATTTCAAATCATAAGCGCGATTTTTTTTGGTTGTGCTCTTATAGCCTGACATTATAAGTTTTATAGGCTACATTAATACGTAACTTCAATAGCTCGCAATCTAAGGCACATTACTCAGTCATAATCAGTTAAAAGCTTTATATACTCGTAGCCTATATATAGACCACATGGCAAAAACAAGAATAAGGCAAGGGTCGCGGGTATATGTGTATGAGCGGGAGAACTACAGGGATAGTACAGGCAAAGTCAAGCACCGTAACACCCGCTATTTAGGTATAGAAGAGACAATAAATGGAGAAAAGCAGATAATTCCTCCGAAAAAACGCTTTAAAGAGTTTGTGATTACGAAATCGGTAAGATATGGAGACATAACAGTTCTTTTCGATTTATTCAAGCAATACGGACTTATCGAGCTATTAAACGGATTGATTCCAAGAAGAGGACTGCCAGTGGGCGAAGTTTTTGCATCACTTGCAATCAACCATATAATTGACAGAGAAACTCTCAACCAGTTTTCCAAATGGTATCAGGATACAGCATTGGAAGAACTCACGGGCATCACGCCCGATAAACTAAACTCCACCAATCTTGGTGCAGTAATGAAGACCTGTGGTAAAATAGGCCCAGAAGGTATCGTTGACGTGTGCATTGAGCTGTTCAACAAAATAAAGCATCTTGAAGCGGAATCGTCTACATTGATCTATGACATCACGTCCACTTATTTTTATTCGACAAAATTGCCTAAAGCGCGACTCGGGTACAGTCGTGATGATAACAGCTTACCTCAGATAAACATTGGATTGGTCGCAACAAAGAACAAAGGTTTACCCGTCCTTTTCAGAACGTATGAGGGAAATATAACCGATGTGAGGACGGTAGAACAACTTATTGCCGATGTTAAACGGGTAAATCTCAGCATTGATGCGATAGTCATGGATCGTGGGATGGCGTCAAAGAATAATTTACTAAAGCTGAATGGAGATAATCTGAAAATAATTGCCGGCATCCCTTTAACGTCCAATGAGGCTAAAGAGCTTGTAATGCGCGACATATCAGAAGAAAATGAGTTGATTCGTCCCTTAGGTCTAATCTATTACGAAGATGTCACTACATCTCTGTTTGGCATTCCAGGCAGGGCAATTATTTGCTTCAATCACAGCGATCTTGAGATAGAACGCACGACACGATTGAAAAAGATTGGTATCGCCGAGATAAAAGTCGCTGAGATCTTGTCTTCGCAGACAGGTAACGGAACTCTGGAGAGTTTGGAGAAAGAAATAAAGGAGGCGATCCGCGGAGTTTCTGATTATTTTGTGATAATCAACGACGGGAACGAGGTAACAGTAAATCCCCACGCAGAAAATCGAAAAAATGCAAGGCTTCGAGATGGTAAATGCTTGCTTTTCACAACGAATTTTGAGAAGTGCGCATCTGAGATCATTTCTACGTATTTTGGTAAAGATGTCATTG
>JAUWVD010000076.1 GCA_030617585.1 Candidatus Methanophagales archaeon | reverse complement strand
CGATACCATCACTTCCAAGCTCATTTTGCTCGTGCCCCGAATAATTATCAGGGTTCGGATAATCGCTCCAGTAATTACCTCCGGATGGATAGCCGTTATCCCATATGTTCGACTCACCATCGTAAGCGTTCTTTCTGTTATTTAAGTGGTTATGATAAATTATATTTCCAGCTCCTTCACTTATATAAATACCCTCTTTGTTCCCGGTCACGGTATTATTTATTATCTCATTCTCGTCTCCGGATACCTCGATCCCACGCCGCTGATTTGAAGTAACCGTATTGTTAGCTATTATGTTACCATTTGAAGCGGACAAAATAGAACCGATCCAGAGCCCCATAATATTAGACTTCAGGATATTATCAGATATAAGATTGTAATGCGCGGAAAGAAGATTAATACCGGCATTGGAATTGTTGAATATTACATTCTTTGTGACGACGTTATTGTTTGATCGAGTAAATATATAGATACCGTGCCCGTAGACACTACCGAATAAAGTATTTTCAGTTATTGTATTGTTACAGGAATCCGTGCCGAGGATAATTTGATAATCCCTATTTCGGTCACATCTGTTCCCTTTTATTACGTTATTACAGGCTTGAAAAAGCGCAATACCATAGGCGGAATTAGAAAGTACCGTGTTATTTGCGATTATGCAATTTGAGGACGATGTGAGTCCAATACCATGTCCTTCATGTACAATACGATTTGGACCTCCTTTTCCTCTATTGTTGAACACCGTGTTATTGGCGATTACACAGAAGGCAGAGTCTTCGAGCCAGATACCTCGCTCGCCATTCTGAACCACAAATCCGCTTATTTTTACGCCTCTTGCATTTATGTACAGGCACACATCGTACCCATCTCCTTCTATCATAGCATCCGCACCTATGAGAGTTATGTTAGGAGTAAATATTACGGGCCGTTCATGATATGTCCCGGCATGCACATAAATTGTATCGCCAGGACGCGCATGATCTAGCCCGCTTTGTATTGTAGCATAATCCGCGGGAATGTCTATCCGCTCCGCAGATGCCATTCCTGAAAGTAGCAATACCAGGACGGTAAATGCAACGCCGATCGCTATGCCTATCCGCTTTTTACTTCCACAACTCATATTACCTAATATTTAAAGAATTTATCATAGTTCCATCTCTTTTTTTTGTGTATATGAGAAAGTTATCATTAATATTATAAAATAATATCACGCTACTCGCCCTAAAACAACCTCCGCTGTCTCGGGTCAGTGATCGAAATCACCGACTTCATGCACCAATCCACATACCTCTTCTTCCATATATACTCGCCCCCTTCTCGTTCTACCGCTTCCAAGATGAAATACGTCTTATCGCCCTCTACTTCTAGACCGCCATCTTCCACGTCCATATCATGACCCACGCAAACGCTCTGATCACAAAAGAACTGGCATTTACTGTCGTAGAAGTAAAAGCATCGGAATCTCGGCTTTGTCATTCCCAGCGTCTTCCCTTTCCAGGCATCGGTATGCATGAATTCACCACTCTCTGCTATCTTTTCCGCGATTCTTACCCGATCTTCGACATCCTCTATCTTTCGTAAATACTCCATCCCATCTATTTTTAGCCTTATGCTCTCTGGTCTTTTGTCCTCTTCGGGGAAGAAGTCATCCACGTCCGCTTCTATCACATCCCATCGGTTCAGCCAGTTTTTCAATGGATATATCCGCTTCAGTTCCCAGTATTCATTTGCTGCAATTGCATGCTCCTTTTTGGAATAGAGAATAGTAAGCCGAACCTTCTTGGGTAAGAGCTCTCGGAACTTACCCGCCTCAAACCATTTCCGTAATGCCCAAGCTGTTCTCTGGCCACGTTTGAATCGCACCAGCCCGATGTCACCTTGTAGCTTCTGCACATACACATGATACGGCGCTTTCTGTTTTAGTGTTGTTGAACTCTCTTTTATCTCGTTCCATGTGACAGGTTCCGCTTTCTCTTCCAGTATCCTCTCTACCTCTTTTCTGAATTTCTCGTAGGGCATAAGTCACTGTTTCCGGCAATTGCATTTAAAGATTTTTCATGGATGTTTAGCAAACCACAAGATTCTTGTGGAATCTCGTCGTTTTTACGATTAGCTATCTTGCGAATAGAAATCACTTCTGCCCGTCACCCCTTTCTCACTTCTTTCCTCTGCGCCATTCGATAGCCACAAACAACACTCATATGCCCACTCAACTTTTCGTCCAGCTCCTCACTGCCCGTATCAACCATAAGAACCGGCGTTTCACTCAGTTTGTGCGGTGTTGCAAGCACAATCACATTCGCCACACCGACCTTTTCTATTACTTTTGCACTTATCTGTTGACTACCACGTCCAAATACAAATCCCTGCGCGCCAATAGGACTAACCATTATCTTCGCTTTCTTCTCATGCTCCAATAACCGCATCAAGTCACGCTCGTTCATATCTTTCCCGACTAATTCTCCTTCTTTCACTGCGTCCACACCAAGTAACGTCTTCTCCTCGCCCAAGCCAAACAACTCCGCGATTTTATGGATTGTCGTCCCAGCACCTAAGATGTAAAGCTCATCGTGAATCATGAACTCAGATGCGAAGCTTGCAATCTCCTCCTTCGCTCGCTCTTCACTCACACTCTGGAACAAGCTTTTACCCTGCTGTACCAGAACCGGCTCGTAAGGCGTGCGTGCATACCCAAATACCTTCATCCGCAGCTCGTTTCGCCTGTATGCGTCTTCATCTGTATCCATTACCTCGGCATCCCGCAATTCTGATTGGGCATTCGCAAAATGCTCGACTAATTTCGCGGCACTCTTTGGCGTTATCGCAAATACCGCAGAATGCATCTTCACACCCGCAGGGATACCTAATATCGGGATCTCTTTTCCGATTACGCTGTACACATTCCTTGCCGTTCCGTCACCACCACAGAACAGCAGTAGCTCTACCCCGTTATCCAAAAATAGCTTACATGCGTTCTTTGTATCTTCTCTCGTGCTCGCTCCATCGAACGAGTATACCACTTCATAGCTCTGTTTTATTACCGTATCTTCGCCCATCTCGCCCGAGCAAGTGAGAATAAAATGGTCTGTATTTAGCGAATCCATACATTTCTTCGCTCGTTCTAATGCTATCGGTTTAGCACCTCTAATCAGTGCTTCCTCTACCAGTCCGTCCGTCCCCTTTAGTCCTACAGACCCGCCCATTCCCGCTATCGGGTTGATGAGGAAACCTATTTTCATTTATCTATGCTCAAAAGTTTACTTTTAAATCAATTATATAACTCTTCAAATAAAAAGGAAGCTTTTTTTAGTCATACTTTCTTTATACTTTATTAGGAGCTCCTGGATAAATAGATGTACCCAAAAGTTAGGATGAGGCGTTTGAGAGGTTTGAAGCTATTAACAGAAAGCAGGGTTTCCGTAGACGACCTGATTCTCCCGTTGTTCATTGACGAGACAATAGCAGCCAAAAAACCGATTGAGTCCATGCCCGGTCAGTATAGACATCCTATAGAAGGAGTAGTAAAGGAAGTCTCAGAAGCACGTTCGCTGGGTATAAAATCGGTGCTGCTGTTTGGAATACCCGCGAGTAAGGATGAAACAGGAACTGAAGCATTCAATAACGAAGGTGTGGTACAACGCGCTGTTAGACGGATAAAGCAGGATATTGATGACATTGTTATTATTACCGATCTATGTCTTTGTGAGTACACAACACATGGGCATTGCGGGCTTATAGAGGATGGGCAAGTGCTCAATGATCCAACACTGGAAGTGCTGGGCAAGATAGCGGTAAGTCAAGCGCAATCGGGTGCGGATATTGTCGCCCCTTCTGGCATGATGGACGGTATGGTAAAGGCGATAAGAGCGAAACTAGACGACGAGGGCTTCTCAGATACTGCTATCATGTCATATGCCGCGAAATACAATTCAGCTTTATACGGCCCTTTCCGCGAGGCGGCCGATTCGGGCTTCCAATTCGGTGACCGGAGCAGTTACCAGATGGCGTTTGCTAATGCACGGGAAGCGCTCAGGGAAGTGGAACTGGACATACAAGAGGGTGCGGACATCGTAATGGTGAAACCCGCTCTTTTATATCTCGACATTATCTCTAAGGTTCGTGCAAGGTTTGATGTTCCGCTGGCGGCTTATAGCGTCAGTGGCGAGTATGCAATGCTAAAAGCTGCATCCGAGAAGGGATATTTGAAGCACAATGACGTAATGATGGAAGGTTTAACAGCGATAAAGAGAGCAGGTGCTGATTTGATTATCACTTATTTCGCGAAAGAAGCTGCAAAGGTATTAAAGACATGAAGAAAGAGGAAATCCTGATAGAGGCGCTACCGTATATCCGTGAGTTCTACGGTTCGAAAGTAGTGATAAAGATAGGCGGGCATGCATTAGTAAACGAAAGCATTATGGACAGTATCACACAAGACCTGGTGCTGCTTAGATTCGTTGGAATATCGCCCATCGTGGTGCATGGCGGTGGTCCGGAAATAACGCGGATAATGGAGCGATTAGGCAAGAAGCCCAAATTTATCGGGGGGCTTCGCATTACCGATGACGAAACAATGGAAATAGCTAGTATGGTGCTTGTAGGTAGCATTAATGAGCGTATAGTATCTCTTATCGGGAAACATGGTGGTAAGGGTATTGGTTTATCAGGTAACGATGGCAAGTTGATCGTAGCGAAGAAGAAGAAGAAGCATAAGGTCGAAGGCGTGGAACTAGAAGTTGACCTCGGCTGGGTGGGTGAGATAGAGTCTATAAACGCGGAAATACTAAATATAACCGCTGCTGAAGATTATATTCCCGTTATATCGCCAATAGCGGTGGATGATGCGGGAAACAGCCTTAACGTAAATGCTGATTTGGTAGCCGGCGAGATAGCATGTGCAATAACGGCAAAGAAGCTGGTATTACTCACTGATGTTCCTGGCTTGATGCGTGATCCCACTGACGTTTCTACTTTGATCTCGCAAGTGACGGCCTCGGAAATAGAAGCGCTTATAGCAACTAAAATTATCGGTGAGGGGATGATACCAAAAGTAGAAGCGGGTTTGAGAGCGGCTTCCGGCGGCGTTACTACGCATATTATTAATGGTCGGGAACCACATTCCATCTTGCTCGAATTATTCACTGATAGTGGTATCGGGACGATGATCGAAGGGATAACGTAATTACTCAATATCCTACTTCACAGCCAGTATTATTTGTATTTGAATAAGACACTAAAGCGGGCATCGCCTTTTGATCCAGGAATGCTTTTGTCGCCGCTGCGAGCTCTTTTGCTCTCTTCTCGCTTTTCACTATTGCATACGTTACAGGGCCAAAAGAGGACATACCATACCCCAGGGCATGGGCATCGAAGAAGTGAAAAAGCTCATTTATTATTTCATGCTGTAGCTTTAGCTCTATTCTCTTGAACCCTACCTGCTGTAACATGGTTAGACTCTCAGCAAATGTTGCTATATCCTTCTCAAGCACAGATGGTAGCGTCTGCATAAGCAGAATCCAGCATACTTTTTCCACCTCTTCGCGCTCTATGGGGCAGCACCGCTTGAAAATATCTATCTCTTCAGGTCCATGTGCGCCCCTTTTCACTTGTGGTATCGCAATGACAAAGAACCAGTCTTCGGGTAGCGGATGCTGAAAGAGGACAGGTGGTGGCGGCACGTCAGATGCCGAAGAAGGTAGGAAGCCCGTTTTTAGGCCCTTCACGTTCTTCAGGCTCTTATCATTCCGAAACACATGACCGCCATCTAAGATGAACCCGCCTTTATCGAATGCCGCCACGCCTATCCCGGAAGTGCCACCCCTACCCACCAGTTTTGCTAATTCTACCGCGTTCTCGCTTCGGCCTTCCAGCACGCTTATCGCTTTTGCCACGCTTAGTGATAATTGTGTCCTGGAGCCCAAGCCCACATGTGATGGTAACTTCTTCAATATCGTTACGTGGTAATTCGCTCTCAACTCTATTTTACTTCTTAGCTGTTCTAATATAGGAACAACTTCTTCCGCTTCCACCTGATCGTTATCTACTGCAGATACGGCTACTTCCAAAGAGGGGTCATTCAATGCTACCCCTACTCCACCATCTACTCGTCCAAGCTCACCGTTCAGATCTATAAGTGCGAAATGGAGTCTGCTTGGTGAAGTTATAATGACGCTCATTTTCCGTTTTCATTCTTTAACCGACCGCTGACGTATATCTTCATTTATACCGCTCTCAACATCTTACGCAGCACATTTACATCCGCATCCACCTCTATCGGTGCTTCACATATACTTATCACACGTTCCGGGTCCTTCAATAGATGACCGGTGGTAATACAAACAACTCGCTCATCTTTCGCTATC
>JAUWVD010000108.1 GCA_030617585.1 Candidatus Methanophagales archaeon | reverse complement strand
TAGATAATAAAATACGTGCCACTGTAAAGGAAGCAAAAGACCTCAAATTCACATTCCTATTCGCAGGGCTTAGCGATAGTAATATAATACCTCAGATAGCAGAAACGCTGAGTGGGCAAGGGCAAAAGGTAGTTCTTGTTGCTGTTTTACCTGCGGAGAGGAGAGAGAAAAAGGAAGTGCTAATTGACGCATATTACGCGATGGAAAACCTTAAGGAGCATGTGAACACGTTTATGCTCGTGGATAACCAGAAGATAGCGCATCTTCCAAATTATACTGATTATTTCCCGCGCTATAACAGGTATATCGCATCCTGTCTTGCAGACCTTCTTATTGGAACATCACAATCCGAATCGTTACTTGGGGAGATGCAATTGTCTATGGATAATGCTCTAAAGGCGTTATCATTTGGCGGTATGCCAGGATATGTAGCTTTATCGCGGGCTTCTGAACTGACAAAGGGCTTATGGGGCTATATATTCCCGTTTTTGATGCACAAGCCTCTTGACCTTGGAACACTACTTCATATCGCCTTGGATAAGCTCAGCGTTTCTAATGCTCCTATAGGCTGTGATAAGAGCATCACCGCTATTCAAGTACCGGAATATTATATCAAGAATAAGAAAGTGGATAAGGGACTAATAGAGGAATTCATGCACGCATATTCAAAAGAAAGCCATCTGACTGTCGCCTCTACAAAGCGGAATATAGCTGCGGTAACCAATCTCTTCACTTACAAGTTCGATCAATTGGAAAGATTACGAGAGATAAGGAGGCTTGCGTATGAATAAGATATTTATACCACTTGCTTTTTTAGCTTTAATCGCACTCGGCGTTGTTATTCTCTTCAACACCGGGTCTGACCTTGCAATAACGTTTATACTTCTATTCATCCCTGCTGTGATAGCGCTGTCATTCTTAGTACAATATCTTGTCACGGCAAAGGGAAAGAATATAAAAGAGAAAGTAATGGAAAGGGACATTACTAGTATTGCGGAACGCTATACAGAGCTAATACGCACGTTATACGATTTCGAGGATAAATATGGCCCGAGTACAAAGGAATTCCGTGATGATTTAGGGAAGGTAAAGGATGGGTTATCTGGGCTGGGCTGCGAGGTAAATGGCAAGATAAAAATAGACAAAGCGAAGATAAAGAGAGTAGCTTTTGCGGATCTCGACTGGCTAAAAAAGACGTTTGATGAGATAAGAAAGCGGCATGAGATTATCCTTTACTCTCATGCGCTGGACAAATGCAGGGCGTATTTGGAAAGTGCAAGTGCGCTTGAAAGCGCAGGATATAAGAATATTCAGGATCTGATACGGAAGATGGAAACAAAGATAAAGGGGGACGACCGTGTAGAAATGGATGCACTAGAGCTAGCCATCTTCATGAATGAATTTACTTCGATCTTGGATGAAGCGCTAAGAATATGTTTGCGAGATGCAAGCAGTTTAGAAGGCGAAGGTAAAGAGATTGCAGACACTGCCAGAATCAGAACTAATATAAAACTTGTTGAGCGTAGCATAGAGCTGGGTAACTACGAAAACGCAACTACCGTATTGAGCAGTATGATTGAAAGATTAACAGGAGTGCTGGAGGAAGAGTTTGAACGATATAAGGAAGACACGCTTGAGCTGTTAAATGTGGTAGCGGGAATTTCGGATACCGCGGAAGAGGCAGGAGGGAAAGATATAGAATGGCTGAAGGAGAATATAGGTTCGTGCGTAGAGCCTTCAGAGATGCGGAAGCTGCGGAAGCATAACGATACACTCATAAAAACATCACTAACCGCTATAGAGTCGGTATATAACAAGATCTTCGAGCTTGAAGGTGAAATAGCGAATGAGAATCCTGCAACGGACGTATATCCAGTAGAATATTGGGCAAGAGAGAAGATGAGAGAGATAGAAGAACTTAAATCCATGTCTAAATCAGACGTCCCTGCATATACACGCCGATATCGGCTTTTTGCTTCTGACGCGCATTCGAGGGTGATATACGATGCTGATAGGTTGCAGCATATGAAGGCAAGTTCAAAATTAGTCTAGGAACCCGTAAAAACGTAATAATCTTTCCGGGACTTTAGTGTAGCGTCTGTGTAAATCTATGCACATTATTTGCTCACTCGAACAAATTTTGCGCTGATTGATGGACTCCCATCTCTGTAATCACTGCTTCTATCAGCTCGAACGGAGTGAAATCGAACGCAGGATTATACACGTGCACATCAAGTGGTGCAATTTGCGTACCCGCGAAGAATAAAAGCTCTTCCGAACTCCGTTCCTCTATCTCAACATCCATATAACTACGCGCTCTATCAAAAGAGGAACGAGGCGCAGCGACATAGAATGGTATTTTATGCGCTTTCGCTACCACAGCATGCATATAAGTACCTATTTTGTTTATTACTCCATCCTTTACCACTCTATCCGCACCCACAATCACCTTATCCACTTTCCCGTCCCTCATCATCGCAGCACTCATGCTGTCGGTAATAAGCGTAACCGGGATTTTATCCTGGTTCAGTTCCCAGCAGGTTAGCCTCGAACCTTGATTTAACGGTCTTGTCTCACACGCAATCACCTCTATCCGCTTACCTTTCTCTATCGCACTTCTTATTACTCCCAATGCCGTGCCCCAATCAACACATGCTAACCGACCGGCATTGCAATGTGTCAGCACGACATCACCATCTTCTAAAAGCGCACTACCATACTCCCCTAGCTTCTTATTCACGGCGACATCTTCTTCTGCGATCCGGTTCGCCTCTTCCAATGCGTACTCTTTCATCTCTACCATTGTAGTACCAGCAAGTGCCGCATTTAACGCTCTGATAACGCCATAAGAGAGGTTTATAGCTGTGGGTCTCGCGTTCTTGAGCTTTTCCACATCAGCCTTTAGCTCTTTTGTATCTCGTGCATTTATACAACCCAAAACAACGCCATAGGCACCTGCAGCACCTAATGCCGGTGCACCACGCACCTTCAACCTCTTTATCGCAGCTATAAGCTCCGCCACTCGCCTGCACGCAACTATCTTATACACTACAGGCAACAAAGTCTGATCAATTAGCTTTACCGTTTCCGTATCATCATCCCATTCTATTGTGTTCATCTTTTTTCGCTAACAGATATAATAATAAAAATGCGGATATAAAACGCAGAAAAAATCAAATCCGTGTAAATCTGTGTCTTAAATATGGAGAAGTTATACGTCATATACAATAAAAAAAGGCGGGTTTAAAATATTAAAATCTAAATCATCCCGATTTTAGCCTTTATCGCTTCTACCTCATGCTCGATCTTTGCAAACTTATATTCCATATAGGACCTCAAGTCATCTCTTAATGAGCTTATTTACGTTATAATTTCCTCTTTACTTCGGTCTATCGCGTCAATAGTCTTATCCTGCTTTTCCAGCATCTTTTCCCCAATTCCTACTGATTTCTCGCCAAGAGCTACTGATCTCTCACTGAGAGCTACTGTTTTCTCGCCAAGAGCTACTGATCTCTCACTGAGAGCTACTGATCTCTCGCCAAGAGCTACTGATTCTTCACCAAGAGCTACTGATCTCTCGCCGAGTTCCACCGACTTATAAAGCAAAGTACCGGCAGTATCTAAGCGTTCAAGCAATTCTTCATGCCAGTCGCCACGTTTTATCTCAAAATATTCAAATTCGCCTTCATACGTCTCAAAGCTAACTTCTGTGCTTTCTACATCCATCGGGAATTTTCTTATTTCTATTCGCTCGATGAACAGATCTATATTCGCATCTTCTCCCTCTGCAATAATTCTAACATCATAATGCTTTAAATTCTCAACAAAACCCACTATCTTCAACTTTCGTGCTAGCTTCACCACTGCATCTCTATACCCCACACGCTGCACTTCTCCTTTCACTATTATATTTGCCCTTTTCATTTCTTCTTCACTCACATTTGTATTATTGCAATAAAAAAGGGATAAAAAACTCTTTCTTAACCATCTTTGCGTAAGCAAAACCTTTCTTTCTTAGCACAGGTTCTTTCTTTCTTTAGAAAGAAAGAGTATAAAAACAAAAAAGGGGATAAAAAAACTCCCGCCCCTACAAAACAGTTTCAATTTTTCTTCTCTTTAGTTTAGATTTAGTTCTTACGTCTATGAACAAGGTAAGCGACTGCTAACAAGCCTGCAATTGCAAATATCGCCTCGAAACCTGGTGGTTCCGGTGTCGGCTCAGGTGTTGGTGCTGGTGTTGGTGTTGGTGTAGGCACAGGTGTTGCTGTTATCTCCTCTATTACCTCTATTACCTCTTCTACCACCTTTTCTACGCCCGCTGCTATCTCCTGCGCTGTTTTCCCTGTAATGAACACTTCCACTTCGTCCGTATGCCCATCGCCATCGTCTGCCTTCACTACGTATTCACCTGTTGTTGCAGCAGTTGTATCAAACGTAGCAGTGAACGCATCTTTTTCTATTTTAACGACTGCTGGTTCTAATTCTACAGGTCCCTTGCAGGTCACAACGATGTTAAATCCTTGCTGCCTGTTTGATGCACCTTTTGCAACCAGTGGTGTTCCCGCGTTGACATCTGCAATCGGATCGAGTCTTACATAAGCCGACTCTACCTTCAGTCTAAGCTGCACCATGAGGTCGTCACTACCGGCAGATGTTACCAGACCATCGAGCATGCTCTGTACTTCAGCCTGTGTCTTTGTACCTGCATC
>JAUWVD010000177.1 GCA_030617585.1 Candidatus Methanophagales archaeon | reverse complement strand
CTCGCCTGGAGAAACGATAATAAACATGTTTTCTGGAGTTGGATGCTTCTCTATTCGTATAGCGAAGATGCAACCCCAAACGATGATTTATTCGATTGATCTGAACCCTTATGCGGTTGAGTACATGAAGGAGAATGTGGCTTTGAACAAGGTAGGAGGGAATGTGATACCAATTCTCGGTGATGCGAGAGCGGAACTGAAGCGGTTAGTGGGTATTGCAGACCGTGTGCTCATGCCACTGCCCGAAGAAGCGCATTCATTCCTGCCATTTGCGGTAAGGGCTTTGATTTTGGATGACGGAGACGGCATGATACATTATTATGACGTTTCTACAGGGAAGCGGGGAGATGCGTTATTCCGTCCCGCATTTGAGCGGGCTAAAAGGGTCCTCTATTCTGCGTTTGGAACGACAGTAGACATAGAAATAGACGAGCAGCGGATTGTGCGCTCTGTCGGACCATGGCGATATCACGTGGTCCTAGATTTGCGTGTACATAAGTCGATAGGAACGTAGTTTGTGAAAGTTCGAGGGGGTTTTTATTTAATATAACCTATATATATAACCTATGGTATTAGCAGGAAAATTATTCGTGGTTGAAGAGGACGTTGACCTGCAAGGGATAGCAGCCAAGCTGAAAGGGTTCAAATCAGAAGAGAAATTGGAAGATGAAGATATAACATTGATTACGGAGATAACGAACCTGCATTTAGTTGGGGATTCCTTGCATGGAACTTTCAATCAAGATCAACTTCTGGATGTGTATCATCATGGTGAGCGGGTGCAGGTACCAACCACATCGGAAGCGCCCTTTTTCTTCGTCGTGCGAGCGCAAGGAGGTGGGATTGCTCTCACGATTATGGATAAGAAAGCGCGGGCTAATAATATCGCAAATCAGTTGAGCAAAATACTCTTTATAACCGCAGGGAAGATAGTGGAAGTGCGGATAGAGCCAGCACGATTTGAGCGGTTTCATGAGGATAACTTCGAGGATACAAAAATAATCTTCTTCGATGATGTTAATCTACCAAATATCAAAAAGCTATCGTTATATGGCTCGGATTTAGGGGATACAGCACTGTATGTAGACCATTTGAAGCATGGGAAGATATGGTATATCGTATTGAAATCTAAACGCTATGGCTCGGTAGTAGGGCTAACAAGAAATGGCGTGGTAACTATTTTCAGTAAGGCTTCCAAGGACGATTTTATAAATTATGTGAGGGGGGAGATTATTGATTTGATCTGAGGGCAACACTATTATTATTTCTTACCGCCATACATTGCAAATATTCCATATTTATAGAAACAATCCACATCTTTGAATCCGATTTCATTCAAAGCATTCAATTGCTCGGTCAATGTGTCAAGCTTACTATAATGCGCTTCTTCTTTATAACTACGGATAGAGCCCTCATAGTCGTCTTTTATCTTCAACACACTTTGTTTCTCGATTAACCATTCCCGCCATAAATTCAGATACCACCTATCAAGTGCCTCTGTCGGCGGAAGGATGACCTCGATATTTACAAAATAGCCACCCGAGTTTAAGTGCGAATAGATGTAATTAAAGAGCGATTTCTTTTCATTCATTGTCAGATGGTGAATGGCAAGTGCGGAAACGATAAAATCAAAATCCGAGAGCGTAATAGCGGTATGTATTAGCTCCTGAAAACTTGTCTTAATGAGCTGGATATTCTTAAAACCCGCCAACCTCTCTTTAGCTTTGTTCAACATATCCTCGGAGCCATCAATCAACGTGGCTGATATAGAACCATCAATTGTCAAAAGCTCGTTGATCAAAATGCCATCTCCGCATCCAAGGTCTAAAACTCTACATTGTTGCTTGTCCCCGAGGAAATGCCGATAGAATGATTTTAAGATTGTCAGCATTCTTCCCCGCTCCACAACTCGGATGTCCGCTGTTTCTAGATACTGTTGGGCAAACACCTTTTCTGCCCATCGGGTATTATCAAATTCGGTCATAATTTTCTGAACTATAAGTAATATAAGCGAGGAGTTATAGAAATAACTGAGAGAATGGTGACCAGAAAGAGATCAAAAAGCGATTCCGTTTCAGGTATTTTTTCGTCTTTAGAGATCCCGCAGTTCATGAATCCCTATTTGAAGGATGCTGTTGAGTTTCCAGACCTCGACACTTTATCTTCAATTCTCGGGATAAAGAGGGCAGAGGCAGAGAAGATAGTGAAAAGGGCTAATGAAGCATCAGCGGGATATAAAGTTAGAGATGTCTTCTGCACCAAAGAGACGCGGGAAGTAGAGAAAGAGCTTTTGCAAATCCTCGCCTCTTATACGACAACGAAAAATGGGCGGGACATGGTTCTTACACTTACGCCATCACGAGATAGTGCAGAATTACAAAGAAGGTTTCGGGATGTGGAAGAGAGCGTGAAATTGCAGGTACTGCTGGGCGACACGAAAATAGCGAGAATGCGTGAAATTATTTCTGATGCTGAGCTCGCGAAGACAAGCTTTGGAAAAGCACCACTCGTTGTTAGCCCTGGGACGGGTATAGGCGCAGAAATAAAGAGGATCTATGGCGAGTTCGTGCATGTAGACATCGTAAATTCCACAGATAAAGCAAAAGAGCTTTTGCAGAAGAACGATAATATCCTGTTACTCAGCGAAGAGGAAGTGGAAGAACCAGGTATCGTGAACATAACTATTGATTCCCTGTCTGATCCATGCGAGATTTATCCCGAGTTCGTTGCTAATTCATTCATAGCAAAGAAGAATCTAATAGGGGCGATATTAAATCTGTTACGTGAATTTGATGTACTCAAGGACACCCATCTGTTTAAAGGCATCCAGGTAGACGATTTAGAAACGGTTTTAGCAGTTATAGAAAAGGTAGAATCGGTGAGAAGCAGAGGCGAAACCAACTTTGATGGCGTGATCTATCGGCG
>JAUWVD010000164.1 GCA_030617585.1 Candidatus Methanophagales archaeon | reverse complement strand
TACTGGAAGAACGATACCGTAAGGTATTGTGATGAGTATCTGCGGCAACTTGGTGTGGACATGGACGGTGTAACATATAAGGAAGCGCCGTGGGTAGGCGGCGGAAATGCTGGACCAAGCCTCGAAGTCATAACGAGCGGTCTGGAGCTCGCTACGCTCGTCTTCATGGACCTTAAACTTTCACCTCAGGGCCAAATACACATTAAAGGACAACGGTATGACAAAATGGACACTTACATCGTTGATACCGGCTACGGCCTGGAACGATTTGTATGGGCTTCTAAAGGCTCGCCCACTGTCTATGATGCCATATTCCCAGATATGATAAAGGAGCTGATAAATGTTGCGGGGATTGTGCACCCGTTAGAGACGCATCACGAGCTAATCATAGAGAATGCACGCTTATCCGGTGCTATGAGTAGGCGCGAAATAGCAAAGAGGTTTGGGATTTCACCGGAAGAGCTCAAAAATATTCTGGGGCCGATAGAGTCGGTATATGCTGTTTCCGACCATACAAAATGCCTGGCGTTTATGCTCGCTGATGGCATTGTGCCCTCAAATGCGAAAGAGGGCTACCTGGCAAGGTTGGTCTTGAGGAGAGCTTTCCGAATGTTGAAATCACTGGACATAGCGATACCTTTAGAGGAGCTGGTGCTCAAGCAGATAAAAACGCTCAGAAATTCGTTCCCGGAATTGGAAGATTCCGTAGATAGAATTGTCGAAATAGTCGCGCTGGAGAAGAGCCGATATGATGATACACTTTTAAAAGGCGGACGAATCGTGAAGCAGCTTGCAAAGCAATCGAAATTAAAAGCGCAGAAAATACACATTGATAAACTAATTGATCTATACGATACTCACGGTCTACCGCCGGAGTTTGTGTCTGAAGTGGCATCAAGCCAGGGCATTGCAGTAGATATACCCGAAAACTTCTATTCTCTGGTTGCAAGTATGCACGGCGAGGAACAGAAGACGGCGCTGGAACCACTTTTAGACGGTCTAAAAGAGAAAACAGAATCAATTCCGGCGACATTAAAATTGTATTACGATGAGCCGTCTGCATTTGATTTCGATGCTGTTGTTTTGGATTCTTTTGATGATTTTCTCATATTAGACAAGACGCTGTTCTTCCCCGAAGGTGGCGGTCAGCCTGCTGATACTGGCTTCTTGACGTTACAAGGAGAGAGCAAGACATTGAAAGTGCAGGATGTGCAGGAAGTAGAAGGCGTTATACTTCATCAAATCGAAAATGGTAGTGGGATAAGCAAAGGCTCTTTGGTATCTGGTCATATAGACGCAGAGCGACGAATCGCACATACCCGGCACCATTCCGCAACGCATATTGTTGTTTGCGCTGCGAGAAATGTGCTGGGCAGTCATGTTTGGCAAGCAGGAGCGCAGAAAGGGGAGAAGAGGGCAAGAATTGACATCACTCATTTCAAACGAATCTCCGATGCTGAGCGAAGAGAGATAGAGCTACTTGCAAACCGAATGGTTATGGAAGACAATGAAATACAAGCGCGTTTCGAGGACAGGGAGGAAGCGGAACAGAAATATAAGTTCGGTATTTATCAGGGTGGCGTTCCCCCGGGTAAGGTGATAAGAATAGTACGGATAGGCGAGGATGAAGATGTGCAGGCATGTGCAGGCACCCACTGCACGAAGACGGGCGAGGTCGGACCGATAAAGATATTGCGCACGGAGCGGATACAAGATGGTATAGTGCGGATAGAGTATTCTGCAGGTGAAGCTGCGGTTCTGGCGGTGCAAGCGCAGGAAGAGCTGATAAAGGTGGCTGCAGCCACGTTAAAAGTGCCACCTGAGAAGCTGCCCCATACTGTTGAGCGATTCTTCGAGGAGTGGAAACAGTTGAAGAAGGAGAACGAGCGATTGGGGAGTGAGATTGCGAGGCAGGAACCCAAACGATTGAAGGAACTAGTAAAAAAAAGTTCAAGCGGTATATATTATATTTCTGAGGTTGTATTACCAACTGTAAGTGCAAAAGAGTTGAGGAACATTTCATCACATTTGGAAGGAGAAGATTATCCCACTATGCTTATTGGCAGCTCTTCGGTTGATTCCAAAGTACATGTCGTTGCCACAGTTCCAGCTAATTTGAGTGGCATGATTAACGCTGCTGAGTTGGTAAAACCTGTTGCCAAGATGCTTGGAGGTAGTAGTGGAGGAACGGCGATGTTCGCACAGGGCGGCGGTGATAAGTTGGAGTTGGTGGAAAAAGCATGCGAAGAGGGGTCAAGAGTTATAGAAGAGAAATTAAAGAAAAAATAGAAACATATCTAATTAACAGGATAGTTTTTCAATTAGCAGAACATAGCAGGGTTAGACAAAAGCTGTGAGAGTGGAGAA
This sequence comes from Candidatus Methanophagales archaeon, assembly GCA_030617585.1. GTDB lineage: Archaea > Halobacteriota > Syntropharchaeia > Alkanophagales > Methanospirareceae > Methanophaga. The sequence continues at coordinate 842 of JAUWVD010000164.1, read as the reverse complement.
GCCCTCTCTCTTCAAACCTTCTGTACCAAGATATCTAAAGGCTGAGATAAGTGCATCGGAATTGGTAAAACGAGTATGTGAAGTACTTGGCGGCAGTGGTGGTGGCAAGCCAGAAATCGCGCAGGGTGGTGGTGAAAAAGTAGAGGGTTTTTTCAGACCGAATTATCCCCTTTCCTTCTGTTGTGGGCTATCATATATGTGCCCGCTTTCCTCACGGTACTTGACTGACGGTGTTATCCACTGCCTCGCCTAAACTAACTGTAGGTGCTAATTTGATTAGCCAGATATCTTCTCCTCCAGCGCCGTAAGACTTGGTGTATCCGGTTATTATGTATCAGCCATCAGATGTCTGCTGCAATGACAACAATACCACTTGCAATTAGCAGTAAGGCAATAGCGATCACCAGTACTATTCTTTTCATCTTTCCCTTTTCACATCCTAATTTTGTTATGATCGAAGATATTTATAAGCGTTCCAATATTTATTCATTAAACTTGCCTGCTGTAAAGGTGACAAATCGTGGGAGATAGCAAATGCAAAGGGGGAAATAAAAATGTCAGATGGGATAAAAATAGAAAAGCCAAGTGCTGAGCTGTATAAAGGAAAAAGGAAATTATATTGTATCCCTTTACTGTATTCAGAAAAAGAAGCACAAAGCGATTATTTGGAAATGATTAACCGGTATTGGAATCAGGTAGAAGAACATGTTTCGAAGATGGAGAAAGCGGGAAAGGTTAATAAGATCTATCATGAAGCGATTTTTTCCGCTGGTGAGGATGGAATGAGCGAGCTAGAAAAGTTAAACGAAGAAAGTTACAAATTGGTGAAGAGCAAATGTGAA
>JAUWVD010000095.1 GCA_030617585.1 Candidatus Methanophagales archaeon | reverse complement strand
AGACCGGCACCGAGGAACACGCCAGTCATAAAAAGTTCCAGGACGCTAGTTGCAAAGCCGAGCACAAGCAAACCACAAACGCACAAGAGCAATCCGATAATCGCGAGCATAATCTCGCCTACCCGCTTCATCAGCCGGTTGAATCCCACTTGTAGTAGCACGAAGACCACGAACATCACAGAAAGAATCGTTCCAATGATGCCTTCCGAAATCTCAAAGTTATCAATAGCAAAAGGCGCAAACGTTGCACTCGTCATAGACGCAACACCCATACCAAAAAAGATCACAATACCGCAAACTATCAATGCCCTTTTACCGTCTACAGTTAGCAATAAAGCTTTCCTCTTATCTTTCTTATCCGGCACCTTCCGTCCCCTTTTTGGCTCTTCCGGAACAAAAAACAGTACTAATACTGCACTTAATAGTGCAAAGGCCGCGCAAAAGAGAAACGGCATGAACATACCATAGCGCTCAAACAGAAACCCTCCTGATATAGGTCCTGCCGCTAAACCGACACCCAAACCTATGTTGTACACGCTAAGCGCATGCCCGCGCTCTTCGTGGCTCGTAACATCCGCGAGCAAAGCAGCAATTGCAGGGAAGAACAAACCTGCTCCTGCGCCTTGTAACGCTCTTACAAATATCCAATCATAAGTATGCCCAGAAAATGGAAATAGTACAGCAGCAACTGCGTAAAGCAAAAGCCCGATTACAATCAGCGGTTTCCTGCCTACAACATCCGATATAATACCACTGGGGATGTTTAGACATAAGCTTACAAGAGCAAAAGTGGCGATTATCAAACCCGATACAAGAAATGGGTTCGGTATATCAGGACTTCTTACCCACTCACCAAGTAGTGGCGCGATAACAGTAACGCCAAATTGCGTGCTAAAAACGCATATCGCGGCGATTAAAACTACCCTTGAAAGTCGCCGGTTAGAATGAAAACGAGACATAATACATATAAATAGTCTTTCTATGCTAAATAAAAATGAGCTAAACGAATACCCTAAACGCCCTTGCCTTGTTCCAAATTTCTCTTTTCGTCTTCCAAAACCTTCTCAAACTCAACCATGAGGAAATCGATAAAATCGCCGACACCATTATCGCACTCATCACACCGTCCTCCGGTGACGCTGCTTCTTTTCTCTATGTAGTTTCGGATCATCATCGCAGGTGCATGAAGCGTTTTAAATAGTACCGCATGAGAGAAAGCATCCAATACCTCTTTGGGGTCTCGTCCTTTCTCTATATAGTGTATAGCTTTCTTCCTCTCTTCCGCTCTTATACGCGAGCCATGTTCATAAAGCATAGCAATAAGCTTTTCCGCCTCTTTACGGTTCAAAAGCTTTTTAAATAGTTCTACCTCTTCGTTTATTATCCCTTCTACTTTATCAACTTCAGAAAGCCGCTTCTTCAGGTTCTCCTCACTTATCTCGTATAAACTGTCCAGGTTATACAACTCTACGCCCTCTAGATCGCCTACTCGCGCCTCCACATCTTTCGGATTCGCTATGTCTATGATGAGCAGGACGTTATCATTTATACGATGTTCCATTACCCGTTTCATCAAATTATAATCCAGGACATAATGTGGTGCAGACGTAGTGCTTATAGCGACATCACAGACAGAGAGATACCGCTCACTTTCGTCCAGTTTCGCCGCCTTGCCGCCGACCTCTTCTGCTAACTCCTTCGCTCTTTCATACGTTCGATTTGCGATAAACATCGCTTTCAATTTCTTCTCTGATATAGCTCTTGCTACCAGCGTACCCATATCTCCCGCACCAATTACTAAAATGCTCTTGCCTTCCAGCCCCCAGGTAACGTATTCTGCAAGCTCAACCGCTGCGGAACCAATAGAAACAGACCCTTCATTTATTCTCGTCTCTATCCTCGCCCTCTTCGCTACTTTTATCGCCCGGTCGAACGCCATATCCAGGATAAAGTCGATTGTACCTTCTTTCTTGCTATCTAAGTAGCACTTCTTTATCTGACCCAGAATTTGGTCCTCGCCCACCATCATCGCTTCAAGTCCACAAGCGACCCGCATGAGGTGCCATAAAGCGTCTTCACCGACGAAAATACCGCATTTATCGAATTTATTGCGGTTAACGACCTCACCCAAGACCGCTTTTGCATTGTCCGAACTGATATACGCCTCTACGCGGTTACAGGTATTTATAATTGCATATCCATCCACACGTGGGTCATTTACGAATATCTCGGGCTTTAAACGCTCGCCTATCTCTTCCAGTTCCTTTACACTACATTTTTTATACGAAAACCATAACGTAGCAAGTTTATGCATATCTATCTCCTACAATCCTAAATATATCCTTTTCCGCAATATCTATGGGCGCATCAAGTGCAGACCAGCATTCCGGATCGTCCAAAACACTGTTCAAAATCGTACGCCGTTGCTCTTCGTCTTTTATCCTCAGCTTCAAATAATGTCTGAGCCGCGATTGTATCTGCAACATTTTCGCCTCTCTTTCGCCTACGAGCGCTGCGATCTTCTTCTTCATATATCGTGCCATTGCAGGCCCTTTACCGGCTGTGGAGACCGAAATAATGAATCCGCCCTTGTTAATAACCGAAGACATAAACGCATCCCCGTAATCGGCATAATTGATAAGCAGCTCAAATTTAGCCGCCTCTTTTAGGATACGATCATTTAACGGTCGGTCATCGGTACAAATGAGTACTAAAAAGGCGCCCTTTACGAGCTCTCCTATATCCCGCTCCATCAGATTGGATGTGAAGCATCGAATTACGCCTTGTTTACTCATAGATTCTATCGACGGTATAAAGTCAAGGCTGTAGACCTCTATATTCATCTTTCCGCCGGCACTGTCAGTATCCAAGATCTGGCGTATTTTACGTTCTGCAACGATACCGCCGCCAAAAACAACTATTCTTTTACCTGAGACATCGACATATAATGGGAGCATAGTATGTATTGTACTCGTTATTAAATGGTTTTTGCTAACTTTTAAACCTTTCGCTTTTTCGCCACGTGACTTTGACCTCATCGGGTCGGTAACTAGGATTAACTCCTGAATGTTCTAGTGGCGTTGTGTCTCCGTGTTTGTACATTATCAGACCAAGATAGGCAATCATAGACCCATTATCCTTCAAATAGCGGGCTTCGGGCACGTAAAATCTTGCTCCGCGGTCTCGGCACATTATTTCTAGCATCTGCTGTAACCTCTTGTTCGCGCCTACGCCTCCAGCTAACAGCAGCTCGTCCCGGCTGCAATGTGCCATCGCTCGCTCGGTTACTTCTGTAAGCATGGCAAATGCAGTCTCCTGAAAAGAATAACAAATGCCCGCCTTTTCTTCCGGATGCGAATCCGTTGCGGCCTTAGCCGCAGTGCTCAATCCCGAAAAGGATAAATCCATACCCTTTATTATATATGGCAGTGGGACATAGTTGGTGCTTTTAGATGCCCATTCCTCTATCTTCGGGCCTCCGGGATGGCTCAGACCCAGGTAACGAGCGAACTTGTCTATCGCATTCCCTATTCCTATATCCAGTGTCTCGCCCAAGACCCTGTATCTTCCCGCACGGTATGCCAGTACCTGCGTGTTCGCTCCACTTACATATAGCACTACCGGGTCTCTCGTGCCACATCGCCATCGCCCGATTTCTATATGTGCGATGCAATGATTAACGCCGATTAAAGGTTTCTTTAACGATATTGAGAGCGCTCTCGCTGCGGTCGCTACAGTTCTGAGACAGGGACCCAAGCCAGGCCCCTGCGAGTATGCTATCGCATCTATATGCTTTAATTGTATCCCTTCTTCCTTAACAGCCCTTAAAGCTCTTGTGACTACCTCTTTCATCTCCGATGCGTGATGCTGCGCCGCTTCCCGCGGATGTATACCGCCCTGTAACGGCTTATACGTTGATTCCGCATCGTATAGCACGTCCTCTTCACTAACCACTGCCGCGCTGAGGTTCCATGCCGTCCCTTCTAGCCCTAATACTATCGTCATTTTTTTCCAACTCATTATACGTCTTAAATGCCATTAACCTTATCATGCCCTTTGCCTTTTGCCCTTTGCCCTTTGCCTCGTGCGTCTCCACCGCAATTTATACATAGCTTTAACTATGCTTACCTTTAACTACCTAATGTTGGTGGGACCCGAAACAATGAAAGAGGAAGAATATGACGTTGTAGTGGTGGGCGCGGGGCCTGCGGGCAGTATGACGGCGAAGACCGCTGCAGAACGTGGCTTGGACGTTCTTTTGATCGAGCGGAATCCGGTGATAGGCGTGCCCGTGAAATGCGCAGAGGGAGTAAGCAGAGAGGTTGAGCGGTTCGTTGACCTTGATCCCAGATGTATATGCACAACGTTTAAAGGAAACATCACTTATGGGCCGGACGGCACGCAGGTGATTTTATCTGTTGCCGACGAGGAAGTTACCGGTTATGTACTGGACCGGCAGTTTTTTGATAAGTTCTTGGCTCTCGAAGCTGCACGTGCGGGTGCTGAAGTTAGGGTCAGAACGCATGCGTACGGTGTCATTCAGGAAGAAGGCTATGCAAAGGGCGTGTATGCAAACTCCGCGGGTGTTGATGTCCGTATTTCCGCAGATGTCGTCGTTGGTGCGGACGGCGTGGAATCGAAAATCGGCCGATGGGGTGGTATTGATACAAGTCTGCATTTAAATGACCTTGCCATCTGCGCTCAGTTCCTTATGTGCGACATCGAATTCAATCACGACTATTGTGAAATCTTCTTTGGTGACGAGATCGCACCGAAGGGCTATGCATGGGTGTTCCCTAAGAGTGCCGATAGCGCAAATGTGGGTATCGGTATAAGTGGCGCTGTCTCTTCTGACCACCATCGTGCTCTTGATTATCTTAATGCTTTCGTTTCCGATCGGTTCCCAAATGGCGAAGTAATAGCAGAGGTATTCGGTGCTGTGCCATTAAGCGGTCCAAAATATGAAACGGTAGCAAATGGTATGATTTTAGTCGGTGATGCGGCAAGGCATGTCAATCCGTTCACCGGTGGCGGGCTAGTATATGCGATGCGAGACGGCGAGATAGCCGGTGACGTAATTGCAAAAGCAACGCACGAAAAGAACTTCTCAAAACGTAGGCTGAGGGAATACGAGAAGAGATGGCGCAAAGAGTTTGGTAGAGTTTTGGATGCTGGCTTGAGGATAAAGGATATTGTGCTGGGCTTGAACCGTCAGGAACAGAACAAGTTTTTTCATCTGTTAGCAGGCGAACTAAAAATAAAAGGGTTCAG
>JAUWVD010000179.1 GCA_030617585.1 Candidatus Methanophagales archaeon | reverse complement strand
ATACTGGATGGTACTATCTTCAGAACGCCCATAATGGCGAAGAACATACAACCTGCGGTAAGAAACTGGACAAAACCAATAATATTGGGTAGGCACGCATACGGCGATGTTTACAAGAACGTTGAGTACCGGATTGATGGTCCCGGGAAGGCGGAGATTGTGGTCTCGACTGAAAATGGTGAGGACGTTAGGCGCACGATACATGAGTTCAATGGACCGGGCATCATACAAGGCATACATAACCTTGACGCATCAATAACTAGCTTTGCCGAAGCTTGTTTCTCTTACGCACTGGACCAGAAAGTGGACCTATGGTTCGCAACAAAGGACACTATATCCAAGACATACGACAATAATTTCAGGGAGATATTCGAGAAGCTATATGAAGAGGAGTACAAGGATAAGTTTGAAGCGGCAGGGATAACGTATTTCTATACGCTAATAGATGATGCGGTAGCAAGGATAATGAGGGCGGAGGGTGGCCTGCTATGGGCGCTGAAGAACTACGATGGCGATGTGATGTCAGATATGCTTGCTGCAGCCTTTGGGAGTTTAGCTATGATGACTTCGGTCTTAGTATCGCCTCATGGCTACTTCGAATATGAAGCGGCACATGGCACGGTGCAGAAGCACTACTACAAGCATCTCAAGGGTGAGAAGACCTCTACCAACTCAGTCGCACTGATATTTGCATGGAGTGGTGCGCTCCGGAAGCGTGGCGAACTTGACGGCACACCTGAGCTTGGCGCATTTGCAGATAAGTTGGATGCGGCTGCTTTAGGGACGATAGAAGACGGTATAATGACTGGCGACTTAGCGAAGCTGGCGGAACCGCCTGCACAGAAGATTGTGTACACGGGAGAGTTCTTGGACGAGGTGGCACGGCGACTTGAGGTGTAGGATAATTAATCCTGTCAGGAAGAATAGAATAGAATAATGATAATATAGAGATTGATGAAAGCGATTATAACCGGGGGAGCAGGATTCATAGGCTCAAATCTTGCTGAAGTACTGTCACGGGATAATGAAGTCATTATCGTGGACGATTTGTCTACAGGAAATGATGCGAATATCCGTGGTTTTGAGATCGAGTTGGTAAAAGGCAGCGTTACCGATTTGGATTTACTGCGTAAGATATTTAAAGGTGCCGATTACGTCTTCCATCAAGCTGCGATACCAAGCGTACCGAGGAGTATCAAAGACCCGGTAAGTACAAATGAAGCAAATGTGACGGGAACGCTAAAGGTCCTCATTGCTGCGCGGGATTGTGGCGTGAAGAAGGTGATTTTTGCATCCTCTAGTTCTGCATATGGCGATACACCCGAACTGCCGAAGAGAGAGGATATGAATCCAAATCCGCTTTCGCCTTATGCCGTGACAAAGCTTATAGGCGAGTATTATTGTAATGTTTTTGATGAAGTTTACGACTTGAAAACGGCGGCATTACGATATTTCAACGTTTATGGGCCTAAGCAGGACCCCCACTCAGACTATGCGGCAGTGATACCAAAGTTCATAAAGCGTATTCAGGAAGGAAAGCCACCAATAATCTACGGTGACGGGAACCAAACGCGTGATTTTACCTCTGTTGATGATGTGGTGAGTGCGAATATCCTTGCTGCGGAAAGTGATGCTAAAGGCGTATATAACGTCGCAACGGGAAAACGGATCACGATAAATGAACTCGCAAACGTGATAATGGCGATCATGGGACGGGATTTGGATCCGATACATGAAAAGCAGAGGGAAGGAGATGTGTTGCATTCCTTAGGCGATATAACAAAGGCGAAGAAGGATTTCGGTTATGCGCCTGGAGATAAGTTAGAAGCGAATTTGAAAGAGACGGTAAAGTGGTTTCGTGAACTCTATTCTTCCGAATAATAATTCTAAATATACGACCTACAGGCTGTTCTCTCTTTCTCATAAAGCAGCCTCAGTGCATCAGCCATATCAGCATAGCAATAATAGTTAGAATGAGATGCTTTGTGCTCATACACCGAAATAATTTTCTTTACCCTTTCTATCGCATAGTCAAGCTTAAGCCATCTGAGGTCAACGGAATCTTCCGGCTTGTAGCTGCTATCTTCGATCAATGTCGTATAGCCCATTTTTTCCAGTTCCGTGCTAACTTCTTTGTATGTCATTTCAGCTCGCACATTTGCTAAAATCGAAGGATAATAATCAAACTTAATTTTAAAACTCTTGAAACTCTCGCTTTCCTTCCATATTCGTAATTTTTGATACATGTTAGGCACATAAATAATGTCCCCTAAAAAGGTTCGGATTTTAATAAAAAACCGAATACCTTCTTAATCTTTCTCGTTGACAAAACTCATGAATAACACTACTGCTACAGCAGAGAGAACAACACCATAAATGAATGTCGTTTCCGGACTTACCATATCCAAAAGTAAACCGGCAATCAAGCCAGCCGGCAGGGCGGCTAAGCCCGTGGCAGTGTGAAATGCACCTAATGCAGTAGCTTTTAGCTCCGATGGCGCTAAATCAACAACAAATGCCCTCTGAACGCCATCTATCATGGCATAGAAGACACCGTATAACATGAATAACCCGATAATCGGAAAGAGATTCGATACAAAGACAAGGCCAAGAGACGTCAATCCGAACAGCGTATAGCCAATGACGATAACTGGCTTTCTGCCTATCTTATCAGAGAGTGTACCTGCGGGTATTGTGAAAATAGTGTAAAACACATAGAATATCGCGTACAACAACATTGCGGTGGGATTGGATCCCAGAGTAAACCACCCGTCAATCGTTAAGCCCAGATCAAGTACTCGCAACATTAAAAACGCATAACCAAAATGCCCAAGCGTGAATACGGTCGCAACAAGAATAAAACATTTTAGCTGTGGTGTGAGTGCTTTTACA
>JAUWVD010000145.1 GCA_030617585.1 Candidatus Methanophagales archaeon | reverse complement strand
ACACCTATGTAGGCGCCACTTGGAATTATCTTACACCCCGCCTCGGAAGAAGAGATACCCGCTTCCTTCAGATCTTCTATCGTTGCATCGTTTATAACAGGTGCGCTCTTCGGCGACACAATTACCTCTTTACCCATTTTTATCAACTCCCTTATCACAAACACATCGAAAAATACCTCGCCTGCATTGTCCGTTAGATATATCAACCGGTCTCGGCTATTTATCGCAGCTAAAATCACGCTTCTATCCCAATTAAGTTTCTCGTTTAAAGTCCGCAAGAAATCACGCCTAAAAATTTCATCGCTGTATAAGTACCCTTTTACGCCGTATTCCATTGAATTCGCCGCTGCCGCTATCCGTATCAACGCTTCTAGTTTATCTCTTGCCGCATTGTAAAATGTATACGCTTCTAAAAGCAACCCTTTTGCTACTTTGTTACTTCGCCGTTTTACCAATTCATGAGGGTCTTCCACGCCACTTTGCCTCTTTAATAATCTCTCCCTCGCGGTGCCAAAAAAGACAGGCGCGTTCAGTTCACCTTCGAGATGCTCAAAAAGGAAAGCAATAAAATCCCTCAGCACAAGTATCTTTTCTCTATCATCCTCAAATAGCATATCACACTCATATTTTGTCCTTTCTACCAAGCAAGGGATACAGTCGGATTTAAGCTTCATTTCCTGTTTGTTCAAACTTTAAAATGTGCCATCACAAATTTGAATACCTCATACAATAATAAATAAGATAGGAATAAACATTTAAGCTATAGTAAAAGAGGATAAAAGTGAGGTAGCTTATAGGTTACAGATTAGAAGAAGAAGAAGGAGGAAAAAGGAAAAGATGGTAGAGAAAGAGCATATGAATCTGGCAATGATTGGGCATATTGACCACGGCAAGTCAACACTGTTGGGTCGGTTGCTAACAGAGGCAGGAGCGATAGATCCTCATATAATAGAAGAGTACAGGAAAAAGGCAGCAGAGATAGGAAAAGCGACTTTCGAGTATGCATGGGTGATGGATACTTTGGCGGATGAAAGGGAGAGGGGAATAACAATAGATGTTGCCCACCAAAGGTTTGATACTAACAAGTATTATTATACGATTGTGGATTGCCCTGGACACAGGGATTTCGTAAAAAACATGATCACCGGGACATCACAGGCTGATGCAGCGGTGTTGGTAGTAGATGCTAAGGACGGTATAATGGCTCAGACGAAGGAGCACGTATTCTTATCCAGAACTTTGGGTGTGACTCAGTTGATCATAGCTATAAATAAAATGGACCGTGTGAATTACGATCAGAAGCGCTATGAGGAGTTAAAAAAGGAGCTACTAGCACTTCTGGGGCTGGTGGGCTACAAGGAGGAGCACGTCATCTTTATTCCCGTTTCCGCACTTGATGGCGTGAATATAACAAAGAAAAGTGACAAAGAGACCTGGTTCGACGGGCCTACACTTTTAGAAGCGTTAGACCTCATGAAAGTGCCGGATAAGCCTGTTAATCTTCCGCTTAGAATACCCGTGCAAGATGTATATACAATAACCGGTGTAGGGACCGTGCCAGTAGGGCGAGTGGAGACAGGAAAGATGAAGAAAGGAGACACCGTGATTTTCAACCCGCCTGCTGCGAAAGGAGAGGTGAAAACAATAGAGATGCACCATGAAGAGATCGAAGAAGCTATCCCCGGTGACAACATCGGCTGGAATGTTCGTGGAATAAGCAGGACAGAGATAAGGCGAGGTGATGTTTGTGGGCCTGTGGATAACCCGCCAACGGTTGTTGATGAGTTCACGGCACAGATAGTTGTACTCCAGCATCCAAGTGCAATTACCGCTGGATATACTCCGGTTTTCCATACCCACACTGCGCAGGTCTCTGCTACGATACTAGAAATTACTAAGAAGATGGACCCTAAGACCGGTGCGACTGTGGAAGAAAACCCGGACTTTATAAAAGCGGGCGATGCCGCTATCATAAAAGTAAAACCGACAAGACCTTTAGTCATCGAGCGTGTAAAGGAGATACCACAGCTCGGCAGGTTTGCAGTCCGGGACATGGGGCAAACGGTTGCTGCTGGTATGGTAATAGACCTAAAGGAGAAATAAAGCAAGGCTAGCAGGAAGAGGGAACAAAATGAATCAAAAGGCACGGATAAAACTATCGAGTATAGACCATATGAAATTGGATGAGATATGCCATCAAGTAAAAAAGATCGTTGAGACCACTGGTGTTAGAATGTCAGGTCCCATTCCTCTTCCCACAAAGAAGCTGAAGGTTCCGTGTAGAAAAAGCCCGGATGGTGAAGGGTCCCCTACATGGGATCATTGGGAAATGCGCATCCATAAGCGGTTGATAGACCTAGAAGCCGATGAAAGAGCTCTGCGGCAACTTATGCGTATACCCATACCCAAAGATGTCCATATAGAGATCGTATTGAAAGGCTAAAATAGAAAGATATAAATGCTGGAAGTATCATATCTTGCATTTATAACATAAATGGAGGTAGTAATGTAAAATGGGCGTAGTACCAGAAGAGGAAATAAAGGAAAAGGATGAAGAAATAGCTGCATTGGTAAAGGATATAGGCGATTTAGTAACTGAATTTAAAAGTGTAGCAGAAGAGGATCAGAGGACAGAACTGATAAATAAAATAACGGAAAAGGAGAAGGACTTGCGTGCAGTAAGGCAGAAAAAAGGACAATTTAAAGCAGTGCTAGCTAAACCCACAAAACTCTGGTAAATTCATTCTTAACTCACTTAATTAAACAAAACAAAAAGAAGAAAAAAAATATTTTTTCTTTTCTATTTTATATTATTTTAGTAATTTCTCTGGCATTGTTGTTGTTTGTGCGTCCAATCCACATTCTTTCGCACTGAGTCCCATTGCGAGACCGAGGAACTGCGTGGCGAAGAGTATGGGGAAATCAAAGGATGTGCCGAAAGCCTTGTTCATCTCCGCTTGACCTCTGTCAAGCTGCAAATGGCAGAACGCACAGGGGTGAACCATGCAATCACAGCCTGCTTCAATTGCGCTCACCAATTTCTGACGCATCCATTCCAGAGATTGAACTGAGTCAGCAGTTCGGTTTCCGCCACCAGCGCCACAGCACATCAATTTGTCCTTATAATCTACGTCTTTTGCACCTGTTACCTTTACAAGATCCTCCAGGATATAGGGAGTTTCAGAAGACCCGTGTCCACGCACCTCTCGTGGTTTGAGGAAATGGCAGCCGTAATGCACCGCTACATTCACATCGTTCATCGGTTTCGTTATACGCTCCTTCAGCTTGTCCAAACCAATAAAGTCGTGAAGAACCACAATTGAATGGTTCACTTTTGTAGTCCCTTTAAATTCTCTACCAAATTCACCTAATATCTTATTGGTCTGCTCCTTTAACTTTGGATTCCCTTTCAGTAAATGGTCTGCTTCCTGAAGTGATCCGTAACAACCATTACACGTTACATATATTTCAAGATCCATCTCTTCCGCAATAGCGAGATTCCGCGCTGCTACCGGCAGCCACGTATGCATGTCAAAAGAGCCAAAGACTCCCGGCGCTGGACAGCACGACGCACCCACCATCTCCTTCGTCTCTATCCCAAACTCTTTAAATATCTTCTTCGTTGCCGCTTCTATCCCCGGATACCTGTTGGGCGTAATACAACCGAGGAAATAAGCATATTC